>CAXBNO010000154.1:0-7190 GCA_963976775.1 uncultured Kordiimonadales bacterium | reverse complement strand
CAGACAGACCAGCAGGAAGATCGTCCCGACGAGCACGTGGAAACCGTGAAAACCGGTCGCCATGTAAAATGTCGAGCCATAGATGCCACCGGTGAAGCTGAACGGTGCATGGGCATACTCGTAGGCCTGCACACAGCTGAACAGCGCGCCGAGGATCACGGTGCAGATCAGGCCATTCACCAGGCCCTTGCGGTCACCGGAAACCAGGGCGTGATGCGCCCAGGTCACAGTGGTGCCGGACAGCAGCAGGATGACCGTGTTCAGGAACGGCAGGTGCCAGGGATCAAAGACCTCGATCCCCTCCGGCGGCCACTGCCCGCCCATGGCGTCTGTCGGGAACAGGCTGGCGTTGAAGAAGGCCCAGAACCAGGCGACGAAGAACATGACCTCCGACGCGATGAACAGCACCATGCCGTAGCGGTGATGCAACTGCACGACCGGGGTGTGATCGCCCTTGTGTTCCGCCTCGGAAACCACATCCCGCCACCACACGAACATGGTGTAGAGAATGCCGAGAAAGCCGACCCAGAAGACGATCCCCTCGACCATCCCCTCGCCCTCTGCCGCGTGCATGGACGTGATGGCCCCGACGGCCATGATGAAGGCCGAGATCGACCCCACGATCGGCCACGGACTTGGATCTACCAGATGGTAGTCATGATTCTTGGCGTGTGCGTCTGCCATTTTCCAGCTCCCTAACCCTCGCCATTCATTCCTGAACGGCACTCACCTGGATCGTTGACGATTCGGCCTGCTCGGGCGGCCGCTCGAAGAATGTGTAGGACAGGGTGATCAGTTTCACCTCATCCGCGTTGCTGTCGTCTTCCATTTCCGGATCCACGAAGAACTGGACCGGCATGTCGACGGTCTGCCCCGGTGCCAGCACCTGTTCGGTGAAGCAGAAGCAGTCGATCTTGTTGAAATAGTACCCGACCTTCAGCGGTGTCACGTTGAAAGTCGCCGTGCCGATGACAGTGCGGTCCGTGTTGTTGGTTGCGCGATAGTAGGCGATTGCGGTCTCGCCGGTGCGAACCCTGATCTCGCGCTGGGCAGGCCTGAAATCCCACGGCATGCCGCGCGCGACATTGGCATCGAACTGCACGGTCACCATGCGCTTGCCCAGATGATCGGCACCGCTGTCCGCCTGCTGCGTGGTGCCACCGTATCCGGTCACGCGGCAGAACAGGTCATACAGGGGAACCGCTGCATAGGATGCGCC
This sequence comes from uncultured Kordiimonadales bacterium, assembly GCA_963976775.1. GTDB lineage: Bacteria > Pseudomonadota > Alphaproteobacteria > Minwuiales > Minwuiaceae > Minwuia. Next base: position 5,971 of record CAXBNO010000154.1, on the reverse strand, counting down.
GAGCATCAGGCCAACCATGCCGACACAGGCAAGAACAAGCTTGCGATTGCGCCGGTCGCCGCGCGTGACCGGGCCGCTCATCGACCGATCTCCACATCCATCTGCGGGATGACGCCGTTGGTCATCTTCACGACGGAACCGACAAAGATGAGAATGACGAATGCGGCCAGTGCCAGGGCAATGGCGCGATTGCGACCGTGGCGGCGCTTTTCGTCTTCGGGGGTCAGGGCCATGGTGCTCATCCCGCCTGCATCAGGGCAGGGCCGAACGGCAGCAGTGCGAACAGCGCGAACAGGTAGAAGATGGAGAACCCGAAAAGGCGGCCTGCCCAGCGATAGGTCCCCTCCTGCTCCCGCAGCAGCATGAAGGCAATGAACAGGAACGCCGCGCCCAGAAGCACGGCACCGGCCAGGTAGGCGACGCCGCCGATACCCATGAACAGCGGTGCGAAGGAGGCGGCGAGCATCAGGAAGCTGTAGCCGACGATCTGCCGACGGGTGGACTTCTCCCCACGGACAACCGGCAGCATGGGCACCCCGGCCTTCGCATAGTCACCACTGCGGAACAGGGCCAGCGCCCAGAAATGCGGCGGCGTCCACAGGAAGATCAGCAGGAACATGGTCCATGCGGGCAGTTCGAGGCCGCCGGTGACCGCAGCCCAGCCGATGACCGGCGGGAAGGCACCGGCGGCACCACCGATGACGATGTTCTGCACCGTCAGGCGCTTCAGCCACATGGTGTAGACGACGACATAGAAGAAGATCGTGAAGGCAAGCAGACCGGCAGCCGCCAGATTGACCAGCAACCCCATCGTGAAGACGGAGGCCGCGGCCAGGAACAGGCCGAACGTCAGTGCCTCCTGCGGGGTGATGCGGCCTTCCGGGATCGGGCGCTGCTGCGTCCGTTCCATGACGGCGTCGATGTCCGCATCGAACCACATGTTCATCGCACCCGAGGCACCTGCACCGACGGCGATGCAGATCAGCGCGATGACCGCCATTGCCGGGTGAATTGTGCCCGGCGCCACGATCACACCGATCAGGCTGGTGAAGAGAACGAGTGACATCACCCGCGGCTTCAACAGGGCGAAATAGTCACCCGCGCTGGCCTGCCGCGAGGCAGCGAGGCTGCCTTCATCGGATGAATAGGTGATGTCGCTCATCATGCTTCGCCAATACCTGGTCAGTTGGTCGGGTTCGATCAGCCCTGCTGGCGCTCGCGCACCACGGGCAGATCCTCGTACTGATGGAACGGCGGCGGGGAGGGGAGTGTCCACTCCAGCGTCGTCGCACCTTCACCCCACGGATTGTTGCCGACCTTGCGCTTGGCCATGAAGGCCTCGGCAACACCGAACAGGAACACCAGCACACCGACACCGGCGATATAGGCACCGTAGGAGGAAACCTCGTTCCAGCCCGAATAGGCATCCGCATAGTCCGGGATACGGCGCGGCATGCCGGCCAGACCAAGGAAATGCTGTGGGAAGAACAGGATGTTCACGCCGATGAAGGTCACCCAGAAGTGGGTCTTGCCCCAGAATTCCGAGTACATGTAGCCGGTCATCTTCGGGAACCAGTAGTACCAGGCGGCGAAGATCGCGAACACGGCACCCATGGACAGCACATAGTGGAAGTGGGCAACCACGTAATAGGTGTCATGCATCGCATTGTCGATGCCGGCATTGGCCAGCACCACACCCGTCACACCGCCAAGGGTGAACAGGAAGATGAAGCCGATGGCCCAGACCATGGGCGTGCGGAAGGAGATCGAACCGCCCCACATGGTGGCGATCCAGCTGAAGATCTTCACACCCGTCGGGACAGCGATGACCATGGTCGCCGCAGTGAAATAGGCCCGCGTGTCCACGTCCAGACCGACCGTGTACATGTGATGTGCCCAGACGACGAACCCGACCACACCGATGGCGAGCATGGCATAGGCCATGCCGAGATAGCCGAAGACCGGCTTCTTCGAGAAGGTCGAGACGATATGGCTGATGATGCCGAAGCCGGGCAGGATGAGGATGTAGACCTCGGGATGGCCGAAGAACCAGAACAGATGCTGGAACAGGATCGGGTCACCACCCATTTCCGCCACGAAGAAGCCGGTGCCGAAATTACGGTCGGTCAGCAGCATCGTGATGGCACCGGCCAGAACCGGCAGGGACAGCAGCAGCAGGAACGCGGTGATCAGCACCGACCAGGCGAACAGCGGCATCCGGTGCAGGGTCATGCCCGGCGCGCGCATGTTGAAGATGGTGGTGATGAAGTTGATCGCACCCAGGATGGAGGATGCACCGGCGACATGCAGCGCCAGGATGGCGAAGTCCATCGCCGGGCCGGGGTGTCCCAGGCCCGAACTCAAGGGTGGATATATCACCCAGCCTGCGCCGACACCGTCACCACTGGCCGAACCCGGCACGAAGGTGGAAATGACCAGCAACGCCAGGGCAACCGGCAGCAGCCAGAAGGAAATGTTGTTCATGCGCGGGAAGGCCATGTCCGGCGCCCCGATCATCAGCGGCACGAACCAGTTGCCGAAGCCGCCGATCAGTGCCGGCATGACCATGAAGAAGATCATGATCAGGCCATGGGCCGTGATCAGAACGTTGAACAGGTGGTGGTCACCCCCAAGGATACCGTTGCCGGGCTCCTGCAGTTCCATGCGCATGGCCATGGACATGGCACCACCGATGATCCCCGCGATGATCGCGAAGATCAGGTACATCGTGCCGATGTCCTTGTGGTTGGTGGAGTAGACGAACCGCTTCCAACCGCGCGGATTGCCGTGGCTGTCGACGGATTTGCCGATGTAGCTCATCTTTCGGCCCTTTCTCTAACTAGGTTTCCGTTCGCGGCGGATCAGTCTGTGGTGACGCGGGCGACATCGACGGACTTGTCCGTGATGCCCATGCTCGCCTGCTGGGTCTGCACCCAGGCATCGAATTCTTCCCTGGTCACGGCCTTGACCATGATCGGCATGAAGCCGTGGTTGCGACCGCAGAGTTCGGAGCACTGGCCGTAATACATCCCCGGCTCCTCGATATAGAGGGGCAGGTGGTTGATGCGGCCAGGCCATGCGTCGGTCTTGTGCCCATTGGCAGGCAGCGCCCACGAATGACCGACATCGGCGGAGGTCACAAGGACCTGGATGTTGGTCTTCACCGGAATGACAACGGGGGTATCGGTCGTCAGCAGGCGGGGTTCGCCGGGCTGAAGTTCGTCGTCGGCCTTCATGTAGGCCTCGAAGCTGATGTCACCATGGTCGGGATATTCGTAACCCCAGTACCACTGGTAGCCGGTCACCTTCAGCGTCATTTCCGACTCGGTCACGTCATCGGACTGATAGAGCAGCTGGAACGACGGAATGGCGATGATCACCAGGATCAGCACCGGCACGACGGTCCAGACGACCTCGATCAGCGTGTTGTGCGATGTCTTCGACGGTACCGGGTTCGCCTTCTCGTTGAAGCGCACCATCACCCAGATCAGCAAAGCCAGCACGAACAGGGTGATCAGCGTGATCACCACCAGCAGGATGTCGTGGAAATCATGCACGCTGTGCATCAGCGGCGATGCGGCTTCCTGCAGGTTGAGCTGCCACGGCGCCGCCTTGCCCATCTCGGCCATCGCCTGTCCCGTCATCGCGAACAGACCCACCATCGTCAGAAAGAAACGTTTCACGCGTTTCGCTCCCTCAATCCATTTGGCATTGGGACCCCGACCCTTCCGGTATCCCGACCGGCTGCGCACCACCCCAAGCGGTTCGACAGCCAGCAAAAAAGCACGGCAAACTATAGCCGGGCCGGACCTTAGTCCCGAGTCACGCGGCACCACAGGGGCGATATGTCGCATAATCCGAAAGGGGCCTGAAGCCCGCGGAAACCCTCGCTTCACGCCCTGTTTCCGACCTCTGTTTCAGGGGGTGTCGCGCCACTCAGATAGGCCCTGAATTCCTGGTCCAGATGGGCCGCCATCAACCTCACCGGCAGACTGTCACGCATGTCCCCGTGCATCGCTCGCCAGACCTCCAGCCGGAAGTTCAGCACGTCCGGCAACACCCGTACCAGACCCGGGTCTCGCGCCGCCAGCGGTACCTGACAGCCGCCGATACCAAATCCCGCGCGTATCAGGGCGACCTGTACCGATTCGACATCGACCCGAATCGCAAAGTCGCCGCGCTCCACCTCCAGGCCCATGTGGCGCATGGCGCGCTCCAGATAGGGCGTGGTGTCATATCCGATCATCCGGTGCTGTTTCAGCGCCTCGAAGCAGGTCGGCATGCCGAACCTGTCGAGGTAGTCCCGGTGCGCGAACAGTCCGACCTCCACGGTCCCGAGCATGCGCGCCACCAGGCCCGTCTGGCTTGGCCGCGCCATCCGGATCGCGATATCCGCCTCCCGCGTCAGCAGGTTCAGAGGCGAATCGGACAGCACCAGTTCGATATCGATCTCCGGCTGCCTGTCCCTGAACCGGGCCAGCATCGGCGGCAAGACTTCCGACCCGACGAACTGGCTGACCGTCAGCCGCACCGTGCCCCTGGCTTCACCGGCAGCGCCACTGCTGGCGCGGATCATGGCGGCAGCCGCGGATTCCATGGCCTCGGCGTGGGGACGCAGCGCCAGCGCGGTTGCTGTCGGCGTCAGTCCGTTCCGCGCCCGCGTGAACAGGGCGGCACCGGTGGTCTCTTCCAGTTGATCGACATGACGCCCGATCGTCGGCTGGGTCAGGCCAAGCTGCCGTGCCGCTGCGGACAGGGATCCGGTGCGCAGGACGGCAAGAAAGCTGCGGCATGTGTCCCAAGTGAATTCCATACATTATTGTATGGATAGAATGTGTTTTTAGGCAATTATCTTATGAAGGGTCTTGCGCCATCTTTCACTCATCGATTGAAGCAAAGAGAGGGAGATCCAGATCATGACCCGACACATACTGATCATCGGTGCCACAGGTGGCGCAGGCGCAGCGTTGGCCTCAGCCTGCATACGTCGGGGATGGCGGGTCACCGGGCTGACCCGCAGAGATGTCGATGACCGTCCGACCGCTTCGGCGATCCGCTGGGTGCAGGGTGATGCGATGCAGGCGGCAGATGTCCTGAAGGCAGCGCAGGGCGTTGACGTGATCTTTCACGGTGCCAACCCCCCCGGCTATCGCAACTGGGCGAAGACAGCGCCACACATGCTGCAGAACAGCATCGCCGCTGCCCGGGCTGTCGGCGCGCGCCTGATCCTGCCGGGCAACATCTACAACTTCGGACCGGATGCCTTTCCCGTACTGCATGAAGGTGCGCCGCAGAACCCGGTCAGCCGGAAAGGCGCGGTGCGCAGGCAGATGGAGCAGATGCTGGACGACGCCTGCCGCGCAGGTCTGCGGGCAATCGTGCTGCGGGCCGGCGACTTCTTCGGGCCACATGCCCCGGCGTCGTGGCTCTCGAACGGCATGGTCAGGCCGGGCAAGGCCCCCAGGGTTGTCCGCGATCCCGGAACTGCCGGTGCCGGTCACGCCTGGGCCTATCTGCCCGACTTCGCGGAGACAGTGCTGCGTCTGCTGCAGGTACAGGACAGGTTGCGCGACATGGAGGTGGTCCACATGGCCGGCCACTGGTTCGATGAAGGACGCGACTTCGCGCGCGCTGTGGCCAAGGCTGGCGGCGTTCCCGGTGCGAAGGTGAAACCACTGCCCTGGTGGATCATATCCGCGCTTTCCCCGGTGGTACCCCTCTGTCGTGAACTGCGGGAGATGCGTTACCTCTGGCAGAACTCCATTGCGCTGGACAACACGTGCCTGAGGGACCTGATCGGGGTCGAGCCGCATACCCCGCTGGACGATGCCCTGCGGGACACCATGAACGGACTTGGCTGCCGTGCAGTGCAGGATCAGCCGCGCAGCACTGCCTCCACCCCGGCAGCGACCTGAAACAGGACCCGGTCGTGGTTCTGCATGCCCGTCAGCATCAGGCCGACCGGAGCCTC
>CAXBNO010000153.1:0-7193 GCA_963976775.1 uncultured Kordiimonadales bacterium | reverse complement strand
CCTCCGCTGGGGTGTCTATGTCACCTTCCGCGCGCCTGATGAGTATGTCCGCAACTGCTTCTCCGACTACGGCCTGGTGACGGACCCGACCGGCGACTATGCGGCGCTCTGGCGGCCCTATCACCTGATCGGTCTGGAGTTGGGGGTCTCTGTCGCTTCGGCAGCCCTGCGGGGAGAGGCCACCGGCTCCGCGAACGGTTTCCGCGGTGACGTCGTCGCCACCGCGAAGCGCGCGCTGAAGGCCGGTGAAACGCTGGATGGCGAAGGCGGCTTCACGGTCTACGGCAGGCTGCGCCGCGCCGATGACTCACTGATGGACGGATGCCTGCCCCTGGGTCTCGCCCACGGTGTCAGGCTGCGTCACGACATGGATGAGGATGCGATCCTGACCTATGACGATGTCGAGATCGACGAGAGTGACCCGACCGTCGCCTATCGCCGCGAAATGGAGAACTTGTTCCGTGCCCGCAACAGCGCGGACTGACGCCTGGTCCGGCTTCAGTCGTCGGCAGAGCCCCAGGCACTGAAGTAGTCGCGCCAGTCGGGACGGCGGGGAGCCTTGAAGTCGCGCTTCGGCTGGCCGAGGTAGACAAAACCCAGCAGCTTTTCCTGCGCGCCGATCTTCAGGGCCGCCTGCACATGGGCATCATAGGTCGGGGCACCGGTCAGCCAGATGCCGCCAAAGCCCATGGCCTGGGCCGCCAGGATCATGTTGTAGCCGGCCATGCCCGCAGTCAGGATCTGCTCCATCTCCGGGGCCTTGGGGTGATCCGGGGTGATGCAGGCGATGACCGCGACCAGCGTCTGTGACCGCAACGGCTTCTGGCGATCCTTCTCGACCACGCCGGGCTCCGCATCCGGCATGCGCTGCTTCACGGCCTCGGCGAAGACATCGCCAAGCGCCTCCCGCGCCGCGCCCTGAATGGTAACGAAGCGATAGGGATGCAGCAGTCCATGATCGGGGGCGGTGACGGTCGTCGCGAAAATCTGCGCCAGCACCGCATCGTCCAGCGGCTTGTCCTCGTGCAGGCGCGGTGGCACGGAAGCCCGGTTGGTGATCAGATCAAGCGCGTCCATGGTTCAACTCCTGCAACTCACACCTGACACGTAGATCAGGATGCGGAAATGACAAACCGGCCCGCACCCTTCTCCGTGTGCAAGGTCAGTCCGGAGGCCCGGGCCAGCAGACCCGCATGAAACGCCTCGATGATCCGCGCATCCTCCACCGTGGCGGCAGCGCGTTCGCCGGACAGTGCGGTCAGCACTTCATCCGGCAGTTCGGCACGCTCATGTTCGGCGACGACACGCAGTTCGTCATCCGACAGCACCACCGAAAGAACACCGCCCCGCACCATGCCGAACGCCGCCGTCATGATCATGTTCAGCAGCAGGCGGACACGGTTCTTCGCCGGATCCGCGCCCTCACTGGCCGGCCAGTCGATCTTCAGCCGGTGATCAGCGTAGAACTCGAGCGTGGTCGCCCGTGCCTCCGACACCGCCAGCGGCATGGCGTCCCCACCGGAGGCCCCGAAAACGAGACGGAGGAACTTCAGCCGGGTGGCAGCGTTGCCTGCGGACATCTTCAGCAGGTCCAGTGCATCCCCGGCCATGGTCGGATCGTCTTCCAGCTCGATCAGTTCGATACCGTTGGAGAGTGCGCCGATCGGGCCGACAAGGTCGTGGCAGAGACGTGAGCAGAGCAGCGAGGCGAAGTTGAGATCAGTCATGTCGGCAATCAGGCCTTCATCCGGTAGGCATCGGTCGCACGGATCAGCTCATCGACGATGCCGGGCTCGGACCCCGCGTGACCCGCGTCGGGAACCACCCGGAAGTCCGCCTCCGGCCAGGCCTTGTGCAGGGCCCAGGCGGTCATCATCGGCGTGACCACATCATAGCGGCCCTGCGCGATGGTGCAGGGCAGATGACGGATCCGGTCCACATTGTCGATCAGCCAGCCGTCATGCTCGAAGAAGCCTTCGTTGATGAAGTAGTGGCACTCGATACGGGCGAAGGCGAGGGCGAAGTCCGCATCCGCAAAGTCACTTACCCGGCCCGGATCGGCATGGAGACTGAGAGTCCCGCCTTCCCACATGCTCCATGCCCGCGCCGCGGCCAGTTGCACCTCCCGATCATCGGAGGTCAGACGCCGGTAATAGGCGGCGATCATGTCGTCGCGCTCATCCTCCGGAATTGTCGCCACATAGTCTTCCCAGGTATCGGGATAGATCGCACCGGCACCATCCTGATAGAACCAGCGCAATTCCGACTTCCGCAGCGTGAAGATGCCGCGCAGGACCAGTTCGCTGACCCGGTCGGGATGACTCTCCGCATAGGCCAGACCCAGCGCACTTCCCCATGAACCACCGAAGATCTGCCAGCGGTCGATATTCAGGTGATCGCGCAGCCGTTCCATGTCCGCGACCAGGTCCCAGGTCGTGTTTTCCTGCAGTTCCGCGTGCGGGCGGCTCATGCCGCAGCCACGCTGGTCGAACAGGATGACACGATAGGCATCCGGGTCAAAGAAGCGGCGGTCATCAGGCTTCTTGCCGCCGCCCGGGCCACCATGAACAACCACCACCGGCTTGCCTTCCGGATTCCCGCACTGCTCGTAGTGGATCGTGTGGCGGTCGGAAACCGCAAGGAACCCCTGGTCGTAGGGATCGATCCGGGGGTAGAGATTGCGGCGGCTCAGGGTGTCGGGCATATCATCCTCTGGATAACTGCTTTCATGGCGCGCTCCCGGTGCGTCCCGGCCCGGGAACCCGCCGGGCGTACCATCGCCACCGCGGCATTTCCACACTTTTCAGGTTGCCCGTCGAAACCCACCATGACGGATCCGTCATGGTTGATGAATCGTATACGAATTGTGATGCCGATCATTCCAAAACCAAGATCGGACATGCATGCTTCACTCCGAATTGTGGCCTGGCAATTGCGTTGACGCGTTCCGAGAGGCATCAACGCCCCCACTGAGGAAACTTGCCAAGGCATGTCGACCCTGCGCACACGACGAATACTGATCGCAGTCGCATTCTGTGTCACATTCTGTGGTGCGGCGATGTCAGCGCTGGGGCCGTTCGCAGTTGCACCGGTTGCCCCTGCCGCTGAACAGAACCAAGCACTTGCCCTGACAAAGGCCAGATCGCATTGCATCGATTCCCTGGCCGTCGCAGTCGAGACGCAGACCGGGCTGACGGCATCCCGGGCACGCGAGGTCGCGGGGGAGCGCTGCGAACTGCTGTTCATGGATGATCCGATCAGCAAACTGACGGACAATTCCGAAAAAACCTGATCCCTCCATCCGGAAGGCGTGGTCGGCGGTAGCCCCCGACGCACGGATGCGCCGGGGGAAGTACACTTCAGACTGCGGCGTGATGCAGCCGATTCTGAACCAGGTGAGCATTCTTCCGCGGGGTCATCAGCTTGGCAGCGGCAAGCACCCCGAGATCCACCAGCGGCTCCAGCAGGATGACCGTCATGTAGGCAGCCCCGAAGGTACCGACGGATGCCAGGTTCTCTGCGCCGAAACCGTTGCCGTAGAACGCCCAGAAGGCAACCCAGGCGACAATCCCGCCCTGATAGGCGGTCGAGAGCGCCAGCGCCTGCCAGTAGGTGACCTCGACATAGGGTGTGCGTGGCGGAATGATTTTCTTTGCCAGCAGGCTCAGGCCCCAGAGCGGCACCAGCAGGGTGGTGACGTTCATGCCGTATTGCGGCAGATCGAACGGTGCCAGCAGCAGACCCTGCAACAGCAGTCCCAGTGAAAGCCCGATCGCCGCCGGTCCCGCACCAAAGATCAGGAACAGGGTGGAACCGAGGATCAGGTGAACCTCCGACACGCCCACCGGGTAGTGCGGCAACAGTTCGAAGAAGCAGAAGACCAGCGCCGTTGTCGCCAGACTGCGTGTTGCCAGAGCCGTCACTCCGCTATCATGACGGATGGTATCCAGGGCCATCTTGCCCAGCAGTCCGACAGACGCTGCCGCAGTGCCATAGCTGAGGATTATCCTGGCGCCGTCAACGACGCCTGGTTCGATATGCATGTAGCCTCCTTCGCGCACCCACCGTGCGACTTTCAATTGACGTGCGCTGAACGCACGGACGGTGATGGCAGGTCTCCTGGCTCGCGGGTCTTGGCTTCACCCCCCTTCCCAGCCCGTCGGGGCCAGTGGTTCTTCGGGTGTCGCTTGCCGCTTACAGTTGCGGGGGCAGCCATGGATTCGGTCCCTCTGGGGTCGTCCTCACCATGTTCCCATTCAATCCGCCGCACGTCTGTTTGGCGGAACCATCAGATCGGAGTATGCAGGATCAGCATGCGCCGGACAATCCGCGAAGACGGTATTGCAGGGTCATCCGGACCGGGTATCAGATCTCCATTTTCTCGCCGCTCACCGGCCTTGCCTCCGGCATGCCGAAGGCACGCGCCCCGTGGGTCAGTTCGCAGAACAGGTAGTCGGCGTGGGACCAGCGCACCAGGATATCGAACGATGGGCCGCCCTCTGCCTCATCATCCCGGGTCTGCACCAGCCAGCCAAGCGCATGACCGAAGGTCGTGCCCGCCACCTGATCCAGCGCGAAACCGCGCGGATGCAGATCCAGCGTCGACAGGGTCATCAGGGTCTCCCGCGCCTTGGGGCCGGAGAGCACAAGGGTCGTGTGGTAGTCGGTGACATTGACGATCTGCACATGCTGGCCATCCAGTTCAGCCGCGAGTGCCGACATCAGTTCCGGTTCACTGTCCACCGGTCCCAGCAGCAGGAACTCGTCCGGTGACTGCCAGAGCAGGCGGTGCGTTTCGCTGGCCGTGCTGCGGGTTGCCTCAGGCATTGCCAGCCCAGTTGCCTTCTCGAGCGCGGGGGCCAGGACCTCGGGCGATCCGCGCAGCACGATCTTGGCGTCGAAGGCCCGCTCACTGAGGTGCAGCAGGTCATCGGGCGCCGCCATGGCCGCACGGTGCGCCAGCGGAGAACGACGGACGGGGCCAGTCACGGGGCCAGTCACGGGGCCGGTCACGGTGGCGTTCATGCGGCCTCTCCCACGGCATCGCCCAGGAAGTCGTAATGCACGATCTTCGCGGGCACCGGCTTGTCACCCCGACGGGCAATCCAGACCGTCTCACCCATCCGCTGGCCACCGCGCTTGACCATCGCCATGGCGATGGAGCGGCCAAGATTGGGACTGAAGTAGGCCGATGTGACGTGACCCAGCATCGGTACAGGCGGTGCCGGTTCCTCCGCCGTGCCGATGATCTGCGCACCCTCCATCGGAACATGGTCGCCATCGACGGTCAGCAGTCCGACCAGTTGCTTGCGGTCATCGCGTGCGGTGTCGCTGCGCGACAGCGACCGCTTGCCGATGAAGTCGCCCTTCTTCTGCGCCACGGCCCAGTCCATGCGCAGATCACCCGGCGTTACCGTACCGTCGGTTTCCTGTCCCACGATGATGAAACCCTTTTCTGCCCGCAGCAGATGCATCGCTTCGGTGCCGTAGGGCGTCAGGCCGTGTGGCTTGCCTGCCGCGATCAGTTCTTCCCACAGCCAGCGCCCGTAGGTGGCCGGGATGTTGATCTCGTAGGATATCTCGCCGGTGAAGGAGACCCGGAACACGCGCACCGGAATGCCACCGACCGTGCCGTCCTGCCAGGTCATGAAGGGAAACTCCTCAGGGTCGAGGTCGATCCCCTCGACCACGGAAGCGACGATCTCCTCTGCCTTCGGACCGCAGACGGCGGCAACGGCCCATTGCTCCGTCACCGTGGTCAGCCAGACGTCCAGGTCCGGCCATTCGGTCTGCAGATAGTCTTCCAGCTTCTGCAGCACGCTCGCCGCGCCGCCCGTGGTGGTGGTCATGTGGAAGTGGTCATCGGCAATACAGGCTGTGACGCCATCATCACTGACCATCCCGTCTTCCCCCAGCATCAGGCCATAGCGGCACCGACCCGGCGCCAGCTTCGACCAGGCGTTGGTATAGACCCGGTTCAGGAACGTGCGCGCATCCCTGCCGCGAATGTCGATCTTGCCGAGTGTCGTCGCGTCCAGCATGCCGGCGCTCGTCCGCGCGGCCTTCGCCTCCCGCTGGACAGCATCATGAAAGCTCTCGCCCGGCTTCGGATAGGCACGGGCGCGCAGCCAGTCACCGACGGGCTCGAAGATTGCCTTCTGCTCCAGATGCCAGGCGTGGATCGGCGTGCCCCGGCGCGGCATGAAGTGCGGGCCCACATGCTGGCCACCCAGCGCACCGATGGTCACAGGGCGGTAAGGCTGGCGGAACGTCGTTGTGCCCACTTCCGGCACTGTGATGCCGCGCGCCTCCGCCATGATACCGAAGGCATTGACGTTGGATATCTTGCCCTGGTCGGTGCCCATGCCCTGCGTGGTGTAGCGCTTGGTGTGCTCCACCGAGTCGTAGCCTTCCTCCGTCGCCAGCTGCAGGTCGGACGCCTTCACGTCATCCTGCAGATCGACGAAGGCCTTGGTCTTCTCCCTTGGCAGCCCCGACGGCACCTGCCAGACGGGCAGCAGGTTGAGGCTCTCGACAACATCGGTCTCGACTTCCGGCTGCTTCACCGCGCGCACCGTGAAGTCGGCGGCACGGGCGGCCTCCAGCCCAGCCTTCGCGCCCTCGGCCAGTACGTCCTGGAGATACAGGAAACCGTTGCAGGCTCCGGCGGAGCGCTCCTGCTGCCAGGAAAGACCAGGTCGGAAGCTGGCCAGCTCCGCATCCCACCTCAACTTGCCGCGCGACTGGGCAAACAGCGCCACGTTCGGGTTCCAGCCGCCTGAAACCGCAATCAGGTCACACTCGATACGGCTGCGGGAACCACGCACGTTGCCATTGTCATCCAGGCTGGAAACGAAGGCGCTGTCGATGCGGTGCCGGCCATGGGTGCCGACAATGGCGGTGCGTGGATAGACGGCGATCCCGGCCTTCAGCGCCCGCAGCGCCATGGCCTCGTTCAGTTCCCGGCGCAGATCCACGATCCCGGCAACCTCGCCCCCGGCAGCCCGGATGTCGAAAGCCGTCTGCCAGGCGCTGTCATTGTTGGTGAAGACCAGGACCCGCTTGCCCGCCAGCACACCATGGCGGTGCAGGAACGTCCGCACCGCACCGGCCAGCATGATGCCGGGCCGGTCATTCTCGTTGAAGACCAGCGGTCGCTCGATGGCGCCCGTGGCCAGCACGACCGCGTCATA
>CAXBNO010000152.1:0-7227 GCA_963976775.1 uncultured Kordiimonadales bacterium | reverse complement strand
CTGCGGCGAACCCCCTTGGCTGGCTGATCCTGAACACCGGGTTCTTCAGGAGTGCGAAGGCCACGTTCGATGCACTCTGTGAGCAGGCGGAGGCCTGGGCGCGCAGCATCAGTCCGCTGCCGTTCGAACTGACACCGCACCGGCTGGATGCTCCGGCGCGCCGTCGCGTCGATGGGATGGTGCTGGCACTGGAGCGATCGCCCTATGGTCACGGTCTGGGCGACCGGCTGGTCAACTGGGTGCTCGGCGCCTCGGAGGTCGATCTTGTCCGCATGCGCCCGATCATGCTGGCGCGACAGTTCGGGGTGAACGTCCGCCCGATGGTGGAGGCCTGCCTGCAGGCCGTGCGGGTCGGGTTGCTGCAGCAGCGCTGGGATCTGCTCTGCCCGCGCTGCCGGGGGGCGAAGCTGACGGTGGACGGGCTGGACCAACTGCCCGACTCGGCACATTGCGATGCCTGCAACATCGACTATGCCCGCAACGTGGAGATCACCTTCACGCCCTCCGCGGCATTGCGCCCGGTCTATGACGGCGAATTCTGTCTCGGTGGCCCAATGACCACGCCGCATGTCTGCGCCCAGGTGAAGGTGGATGGCGACGGGTCACGGACGGAGACCGGCACATTGCCCCCGGGCAGTTACCGGCTGCGCACCCTCGATGCCGGGCCCTATGCGGAGGTCGAGCATCAGGGCGGTCCGTTCCCGGCACTGGTCGTCACGGACAACGAGATCATGCCGGATGAGAACCCGGACGGAGCGTCGCTGGTGTTCCGCAACCGCACCCGCCGCGCCCGCATTGCGGTGATCGAGAGGCGGGACTGGGCGGAGGATGCGCTGACGGCGGAACGGGTCACCACCTATCAGGCGTTCCGCGACATCTGCGCGGCGGAGCGGCTGCGCCCCGGTGACGGTGCCGGTGTCAGTCAGGTGGCGCTGATGTTTACCGACCTGAAGGGATCGTCCGACCTCTATCGCCGGGTCGGTGACGCCCTGGCCTACGGGCAGGTCCGGGGTCACTTCGCCTATCTGGCGGATCAGGTCCGCCGCCATGACGGTGCCATCGTGAAGACCATGGGCGATGCGGTGCTCGCCGCCTTTGCCGAACCGGCAGACGCGCTGCGCGCCGCCATCGACATTCAGCAGGGGATCGACGGCTTCAACCAGCGCAATCAGGCAAACCTTGCCATGAAGATCGGGGTTCATGCCGGTTCATGCCTGGCCGTGACCCTGAATGACCGCCTGGACTACTTCGGTCAGACCGTGAACCTGGCAGCCCGGCTGCAGGGGGAGGCACGCGGCGGAGAGGTGGTGATCTCCGGCCGACTGCATGATGATCCGACCGTCCTCCCGCTGCTGGAGCCGTTCGATGCGAGCGAGGAACGGGCCACCCTGCGCGGCTTCGCCCTGCCGGAACGTCTCTGGCGGATCCGCCCCGATCGGGGCGGCACAGGACTGACATGAGCCGGATAGTGTTACCCATGTAACCGGTCCAGACTGTTACCCTTCTTTCCGGTTGTTCAGGCCGGCGATGCGATCAGACATTGGCCCGCTTTAGGGTAACGCTGTATCCGAAGCGCTCAAGCGGATGTCCTGCTCCTCCCGGGTATCGGCGGAAACGAGGGCATCACCATTGCCGGGCGGCAGGGTGAGCAATTCGCAGTCATTGAGGATCAGTCCGCCAAAGGCAGGCATGTTGGCGAGGCTGGATGCCGGTGCGGCTACGGCGGTCACGCCTTCCCCCTTCCGGTAGGGACCGTCAGGGTCGTAGAACGAATAGCGGCCGGGCAAGGACTCCCCCTGAGCCAGACCGGGCAGCATGTCTATGCCCAGGAAAGCGGGGCTGGTGAAGACGTGGTCCAGCGTCTGCCGCCAGGCGCGCAGCTTCTGGCTGGAAAGCATGTCGTTGGGATGCGAAACCGAACCGAGCGACCGGGCGCACCGACGGAGTTCCTCAAGGTCCTCCACAAGAGCGGCGTTTTGCGAACGGAACTCGGTCGCGGCCGGTTCGGACATGGCGAAACGCGAAGTGCCGCCGAAACGCCGCCGGGCGCTTGCTTCCGTCATGTCCTCGAAATAGTCCCGCAACCGGTCGTTCGCCTCGTCTTCCAGCCGAGCATAGTTCTGCAGAATTCCTGCGAGGCGGCCAAAATACTCCGCGGCAAAGGGACGGTACTCGCGCGTGACGACCGTCTCGTAGGTGCGCCAGCTTTTCCGGGCGTTCTGTAGATAGTCGATCATTATCGATATCAACTCGCGCATCCTCGGATGGAGTTCCCACTGGCTCTGCGGAGCGGCGGCTGCAAAGGCATACTCGCCGTCCGGCATCCGGAAGCCTTCCAGAAGGAAGCTGTCATCAGCACGGGCATTCGCCCCGAGCGCCCCTTGAAGGCTCTCGAGGACAGCCAGTGGCCTTCCATAGACCCAGGGATCCAACGCCAGCATCTCGTCCACCAGATGCCCGTGCACCACGGCTTCGCCGGTGATCGTACTGGTCGCCGGTTGAACAAGGTTGGCGAACCAGTCGATGGATTCGCTCCCGTGAAAGTCCTCGGTCACCTGATCGGGGCGCGCCCAACCCCGAGAGGGCTCGTTGTCGAAACAATAGAGCAAGCGGCCGTCCGGCTTGGTGACCAGCGGTTTGCGGCATGCCGGGATCGAGGCCGGCCTCGGATCCTCGGGAAGTCGTGTATAGCGAAAGCTGAACTTGTCCGCCAATACGGCCCCCAGCAGGCCGATATCGTCATCCAGCTTCCAGGTCCGGACCAGACGAAACCGCCGTTTCGCACCGTTGGCGACGAAGCGCTGGTTGAGCAGACCCGTGACGCTGGCGGCATCGGACACGAATTGGTCACGGGACGACCTTGTTGCACGAACTTCATCGAGAAAATCGTTCGTCAGACCGATCAGTTCGAGCGCCAGCGCCTTGTCATCCGGCATCAGGTGCGCGACCTGCTTCGGCATCCTGACGAATATCTGGGGCTGGATCGGCTGAGGCACCGGTACTGGCTCGAAGACAGGTGCCTGCGGGACGGACGGCACCGGCGTTTCCGAAGGCTTGAAATGCTGTTCGAACTTCTCGGGATCCAGTCCTTGCTTGCGTAGACTCTCCCTCCAGTCCGGCACTTCCGGATTGGGCAGCGGCTTGACCTCCTCAACTCTGAACTGAACGGGATCAATGCCTGGACTCCGCTCATCCGCAGACGCGGTGGCGGAGAACAATGTCGCAACCGCTATCAGCGCCCACGCCGAGTGGAACCCAAACTCAATCACCCTCTTCGCTACCGTCTGGGCTTGCATGAATACGGCCTGTCTGGCGTCTTCAGTCCGGCTGTTCCACCAGTTCGACGCGCCGGTTCTTGGCCCGTCCGTCCTCACTGCGGTTGCTGGCCACGGGGGCGAGCGGCCCGACGCCGTTGGGCGTGAGCCGATCCGCGGCAATGCCATGTTGCTGCATCAGAGACTCCACGACAGCCGTGGCACGGCGGCGGGAGAGGTCCAGATTGTAGTCGAAGCTGCCGACGCTGTCGGTGTGGCCGACAACATGAACACGGAGGTCCGACCGCCGCTTCATCAACTCGGCGATCGCTGCCAGTGCCTGGTCGGATTCGGGCCGCAGCCGCGCCTCGTCTGTGTCGAAATAGATGCCGTAGATCGCGGTATGTCCGAGCGCCGTCAGGTCATCGCTCAGTTCCTGCGGATCGACGCGGACCATGCGCTGCTCCATCCCCGCCTCCTGGACAACATCGAGATGGACGTATGGACCGGTCAGGGAACTCAGCAGCCGATGCTCGGACACAAGGACGAATGCCCAGAGATTGCCTTCAGGACGGTCAAGCCGGGCCGCGAGATAGCGCTGATTGACCGGTTCGCCATAGAAGACCTGACTGATCCAGCCCTCGGTCCAGACTGGCTTCACATAGCTGTAGAAACCGCCGCCGCATTCGGCTTTCTTGCACTCGAAGATCGTCTGGAACCCTGCTTCCTTGAGGCTGTTCTCATAGTTCCTGATGATCTCGAGCGTGGAGCGGTCCTTCGGAGCCCTGTAGAGAATCCGCGTAAGCGTGCCTTCGATGTCCCGGGTATCCGCATAGGCGCTCTTGCCGTCCCTCCGCTCCATCGGACCGAGCGGCGCGGTGAAGTCCTCGAATTCCTGCACCTGATAGCCAACGATCTCGGAGCCGTCATAGCGATTCACCAAGGGGTGATCGGCGCTGCCCGCCAAATCCTGGGCGCTCACCGGCAAGGCAAGCACCGATACAGTGAGCGCGAAGGCGATCAGCACGTTGACAGAGCCGAGCATATTATTCCCCCATGATCTTCGACAGCGACCGAGACGTCGACGAGTTTGCATCAGTTTCGCCGTAGTTGGAACCGACTACCAACAGTGGTGAAGGTCAGTCTGGTCGTTGTGATGATCCCGTCACAGTTCCGAAGAAATTTGGTGGTTGGCAGGCCGTGCGCGCGTATAATTCTCGTCCTACCGGAGGGACGTTGTCGGGCGAGAGGGATGAATCAAGTTCGAAGGATGAGCTGCCTGCTGGCGAATCCCGTTTTCCTGTCTTGGCGGATCTCATGGACGGCGCTTCTGTTCGCGGCGTTTGTGGCATGCCTCCCGGGTTCCGGTTTCCTTGGCGGATCAGCGGGCCAAGCCGTCGCTCAGACCCCGAAGGCCGACGAGGTCCCCGCATTTGACACGGAAGATCCGGAATTCACGCGTGACCTGTTGCCGGCTGACGATGAGGAGAAGGGCGACGCCGGCTTCGATCCTGAAGACCCGGAGCTTATCGAAAACTCCGACCAGACCGAGGGTGGCGACGGTGGAAACCCGGGCACGAATGACCCTGTGCGGTCAACCGTGGCGGACGACCGTCCCCGGGACGGGAGCGGATCGACGGGGGACGGCGGCGGTGACGAACCGGTCTCCCTGGACCGGCTGATCGGACGGTGGAGTACCGAAGACGGTCGGCTCACCGCCGTGCTGGTGCGTCCGACCGGGGCCAGTCCGGGAAGCGATCTCGTCGAACTGCACACGGAACGACGGGTCTGGACAGGCAACTATTCGACCAGTCCGGCCGGGTCGGTTGCCGCGGGGCTGACCTACTATCCCGAAGCCGACGAAATGAACGATGCCATACCGGTCTGGGCGCGCGAGCGGGTCGAAGGCGAACTGGAGTGGCGGCTGGACCTTCGGGTGCTGCCGCCGGCGCATTCGCCCCGGCTGGCGTTCGAATGGCATCGCCGGAAGGTACGCTGGACCGAAGGTGGTCCGTCCGACCGTGAAGTTGAAATTGTCGACGAAGGCGAACCGCTGTCGTTCGAGCTTCGTTACGATCCCATCATCCGTGTCGCCCAGCAGGGAAGTGTCCGACCGGCGGTCTACCCGATCGGGCAGAAGAAGGCGGAAGACGAGCCGCAGCAGGATCTCTGGTCCCGCCCGCTGACAGGCGTCCTTCAGCACCAGCCCTTCGTGATTGCCGTTCATGTTCCCGAAAACCAGGCGCAGGAACTGGGGCCGACGATCGAAGTGACCCTGAAGGGCCTCTCAGGCGGCGGATCGGAAACGGTGCCCCTGCAAGCCATGGAGCCGCGAGATGGCGTCGTCACCTACGCCATTCCGGAAGGTCTGACTCTTGGGGACTGCAACAACCGGTCGCGTTTCCGACCGATGCTGCTCTCCACCGACTGGATGGGCTACTACCTCCTGGCACCGAAGACGCGCTGTGTTGAATTCGACGCCGATGACAGTGAGATCATCGAGATCGCCTACGATGGCACGTTCTACCGGCTGCAGTACTTCGCCGGATGGGTGCACGCGACCGTGGCGCTCCAGCGTTCCAGAATGGAGCGCCTGCGCGAGCTCTATGACGCGATCCTGCAGTCCGACAACCCGCGAACCGCCAAGGATGCCGCTGTCCGCAATCTACGGATGGTACAGAACTACGATTCACTGATGCGGATGGACGCGCTGACGCCGCTGCACAAGGCGTCCATCGGCGAGATCTATCTCGGCGGTGCCCGCGGCTTCTCCTCCTACATGCGCCCGACACGCATGTCCGTGCGTGACGTCGATCCGGGCCTCGGCCTGCTCAATTACATCGAAGAAGACATCAGGGCGATGCACCGCTTCTACGATCCGGTGCTCGACCACGGCAGTTCCACGATGTGGTCGGACGCGCTGTCGTTCTATCAGTCCGAGGATATCGGACATCGTGCAGCGAACGCGACGCGCCTGGCGCCCAACGTTGTCTGGATGCTCTGCACCGGGGCGCCGGAACGGCGCGCCAGCCTGCTGGCGGACAGGGAGCTTCAACTCGAACGCCTTCGGGAAATGAACTGCCTCGAACAACAGGCTGTCTATCTGGCGGTCGAGCACGTCTCCCGGCAGGCCTTCAACGACATTGCCAAGGGATTCTACCTCAATACGACGAAACTGCTCTACGAGGTCTCCGTCGGCTTTGGGCCTGCCGGCGACTTTTATACCGTGTTTACCGGCAAGACGATCTACGGCAAGAAGGCGACGGCCTTCGAGTACTGGGCATCGGCATTTTCGCTGGGCCTGGAGATCGGCGTGACAGCGAAGGTGCTCTACAAGTTCTCCGAACCGCTGCGCTTTCACAGAAGTCTTGCCTCAGGGGATCTCATTCCCGCCAGAACACCTGGCGCAGCGGCAATTCTGGATATTCGCCGTCAGTACAAGCCGGCTGGAAAACTGGAACGCTTCCTGTTCGGCAACAATTTCAGTCGCTCCGGGATTTCTCCGGCAAACCCCCGGATGACGGCGGGTGCGGGCGACGGCGCGAAGGCCGCGGGTGGCGCAAGCGATGCGGCGAAGGCTGCGGGCGGCGCCGGTGGCGCGGTAAAGGCGGCTGGTGGGGCCGGCGCTGCACTGACTGCCGGTAGCGGATCCCAGAGGATCGGGCGCAGCCTTGACGCGGCGGGCAATCTGCCGGCGTCGCTTTCGTCGTCGCAGAAGAACAGTGTGGTTCGCGTGCTGGATCCCGCAGATTCCATCGCGTCTCCTGCGCAGATTTCCGGGGGCGCCGGCAAGGTCAGCCTCGTGACCCGTATTCCCAATCCGACCAATCTTCCTGGCCCGAAGACAGACCTGATCCGTCTCCAGAATGAACTGTTCGACGATTGGGGCGAGAGCGCAGGGCTGATCGGTTTCCGGGGCACCGATGCGGCGGGCGAGTTCGACAACCTAGTATTCACGCCGGCAACCAGCCAA
>CAXBNO010000151.1:0-7240 GCA_963976775.1 uncultured Kordiimonadales bacterium | reverse complement strand
CGGCACCGGTATTGCCTTCATGCCACGCGGATCATCGGGGACATTCACCGCCCAGACACGCACCTCATGCCCCTCCGCCAGCAGATCCCCGTCGCGGGTGAAGTGATGGCGGACCGTGAAGGACTTGGTGCCGAACTTCTCGACGAATGTGGTCAGCAGCAGTACGTCGCTGTAGAAGGCCGGACTGCGGAAATCCATGCCGGACGCGACCAGCGGGCAGCCCCTGAATTCGGGTGTGGCCGTCAGCTTTGCAAAGGGAAAACCCGCTGCCTCCAGCAGGCCGTGCGTGCCCTGATCCATCCAGATGTAATAGTTCGGATTGAAGATGATCCGCGCCGGGTCGCAATGACCCCATTCGACCCGGATGCGTTGCGTCGCGTGCAGCATGGCACTCCCCCTGACAGACCGATACCTGCTGGATAGCACATGTTCGCCGGACATGGATCAGGGCGCGGGAACAGGCTACGGTCGCGAAAGCGACAACGGGGGAAACGCGTGTGAGCAGACGGGTGCAGGTGGTGATCATCGGGGCAGGGCCTTCCGGGTTGCTGCTGGGCCAGTTGCTGCATCTGTCGGGGGTCGAGGCGGTCATTCTGGAGCGTCAGACGGCGGACTATGTGCTGGGCCGTATCCGTGCCGGGGTGCTGGAGCAGGGAACGGTCGATGTACTGAACCGGGTCGGTGCCGGGGCGCGCTGTGCGGCGGAGGGGCTGGTCCACACCGGCGTCGAGCTTGCCTTCGGCGGGCGACGCCACCGTATCGACCTGCAGCACCTGTCCGGTGGCAAGACCGTCACCGTCTACGGCCAGACCGAGGTCACGCGCGACCTGATGCAGGCCCGGCAGGCCGCAGGCTGCGAGACGGTCTATCAGGCCGACAATGTGGCGGTGCACGACTTCGACAGCGAAACACCGCGTGTGACCTACGCCCATGCCGGCCGGACGCATGAGATCCGGTGCGATGTCATTGCCGGCTGCGACGGGTTTCACGGGGTCAGCCGCGCCAGTGTGCCGGAGAGGTCGATCACGACCGTGGAGCGTGTGTATCCCTTCGGCTGGCTGGGTGTGCTGGCCGATGTGCCGCCGGTCTCGGATGAACTGATCTACGCCAATCACCCCGACGGCTTTGCGCTCTGTTCGATGCGGTCGCGCAGCCGCAGCCGCTTCTACATCCAGTGCGAGTTGGATGAGAAGGTGGAGAACTGGTCCGATGACCGTTTCTACGGCGAACTGCGCGACCGCCTGGATGCCGAGGCCGCAGAGGCGCTGGTGACCGGCCCGTCGCTGGAGAAGTCCATCGCGCCCTTGCGCAGTTTCGTGGCGGAGCCGATGCGCTTCGGTCGCCTGTTCCTGGTGGGGGACGCGGCGCATATCGTGCCGCCAACCGGTGCCAAGGGGCTGAACCTGGCCGTGTCGGACGTGCACTATCTGCATGAATGCCTGAACGCCTTCTTCAATGACCGCGACGGCGCGGCGCTGAACGACTATTCGCGGCGGGCGCTGGCGCGGGTCTGGAAGGCGGTGCGCTTCTCCTGGTGGATGACGTCGATGATGCATCGCTTTCCCGACAATGGCGCGTTCGGGCAGCGCATTCAGGAGGCCGAGCTGGACTATCTGACGGGGTCGGAGGCCGCAGGCCGGTCGCTGGCCGAGAATTACGTCGGCCTGCCGTTCTGATGGTGTGGCCGGGGGACCGAGGGAGGATACCGGGATGAACTTCGCGCGACTGAATGGGGTGGTGCTGCATTATGCTGACACGGGGGAGGCGGACCTGCCGGTCATCGCCTTCTCCAACTCGCTGGGCACGGATTTCCGCATCTGGGACGATGTGGTCGCGGGGCTGAAGGGGCGGTTCCGCTGCATCCGCAGCGACAAGCGCGGTCACGGCCTGTCGGAGGCCCCGGCGGCGCCCTACGTGATGGCCGATCACGTCGGTGACCTGGCGGCAGTGCTGGATCATCTGGGGGTCGGTTCGGCGATCATCTGCGGACTCTCGGTCGGGGGCATGATCGCGCAGGGACTGGCCGCCAGCCGACCGGATCTGGTGCGTGGGCTGGTGCTGTGCGACACGGGCCACATCATCGGGGACGACACGCTCTGGAACGGGCGGATCGCGACGGTGGAGACGAAGGGACTGTCCGCCATGACCGATGGCGTGATGGAGCGCTGGTTCTCTGCCGCCTACCGGGTGCCGGAGAACGCTGCCTACCAGGGCTATCGCAACATGTTCGAACGGACACCCGTGGCGGGCTATTCGGGCACGTCCGCCGCGATCCGTGACACCGATTTCACGCGGTCCACCTCAGCCCTGACCGTTCCGGCGCTGTGCATCGTTGGCGACGAGGACAAGGCGACGACACCGGAACTGGTGCAGTCGCTGGCGAACCTCATCGACGGGGCGCGGTTCGCGGTGATCGGGGGCGCGGGGCATCTGCCCTGCATCGAGCGCCCGGACGAACAACTGGCGCTCATGGACGCCTTCTTCCGGGAGAACGGCCTTGGCTGATGATCCGTTACAGAACAGTGACCGCTACAACGCTGGCATGAGCGTCCGCCGCAAGGTGCTCGGCGACGCTCATGTCGACAGGGCACGGGCGGCAGCAACCGAACTGGACGCCGAATTCCAGGACTACATCACGGAGACGGCGTGGGGCGGCCTCTGGACACGGCCGCATTTCAGCCTGCGCGAACGCTCCATCGTCACCCTGTCGATCCTGGCGGCGCTGGGACGCGACGGCGAGCTGACCCTGCATGCGAAGGCAACCCGCAACACCGGAGCGACGCTGGACGATATCCGGGAGGCCATGCTGCATGTCGCCGTCTATGCCGGGGTCCCGGCAGCCAACCACGCCATCAGGCTGATCAAGCAGGTCTATGCGGAAATGGAAGTGGAAGAGAAGAGCTAGGCTGGTCCAATGGAGCAATCGCGGTCGCTGCCTGTTGTCGTCCCCATGCGTCAGCTCAGGGCGCGAACCGGGCCCGAGTCCGGTTCGCGAAGGCTACCAGGGTCAGCATCACCGGGACTTCGACCAGCACCCCGACAACGGTTGCGAGGGCCGCACCGGAGTTCAGGCCGAACAGGCTGATGGCAACCGCAACGGCGAGTTCGAAGAAGTTCGATGTTCCGATCAGGGCGCAGGGGGCGGCGATGCGGTGCGGCACCTTCATCGCAAAGGCTGCGGCATAGGCAACGGCGAAGATGCTGTAGCTCTGCAGGATGATCGGCACGGCAATCAGCACGATGACGAACGGCTTGGAGACGATCACCTCCCCCTGCAGGCCGAACAGGATCATCACGGTGACGATCAGGCCGACGATGGAGAAGGGTTTCACCCGGGCCTGAAACGCCTCGATCCTTGCCTGGGTGCGCAGTTTCCGACGGGTCACCAGTCCGGCGGCCAGCGGCAGCGCGATGAACAGCAGGACCGACAGGACCAGGGTGGACCAGGGGACGGTGATGTCCGTGACACCCAGCAGGAAAGCCACGATGGGGGCGAAGGCGACGACCATGATCAGGTCGTTCACGGATACCTGCAGCAGCGTGTAGGTCTCGTCACCGCGGGTCAGTTGCGACCAGACGAACACCATGGCCGTGCAGGGGGCGGCGCCGAGCAGGATCAGCCCGGCAATGTACTGCATGGCGTCTTCGGGCTGGATCCAGGGCGCGAAGACATGCTGGAAGAACAGCACCGCCAGGGCCGCCATGGTGAACGGCTTGATCAGCCAGTTCACCACCAGCGTGATCAGCAGTCCGCGCGGCTGTCGCGCAACATCGCGCAGCGACTTCGGATCAACGCCGACCATCATGGGGTAGACCATCGCCCAGATCAGGACGGCGACCACCAGATTGACACTTGCCACTTCTGCCGCGCCGATTGCCGTGATCAGCCCGGGAGCGACATTGCCCAGCAGGATGCCGGCCACCATCGCCAGCGCAATCCAGAGGGACAGGAACTTCTCGAAGATACCCATTGGCTGACTGATGCCCCTCGTGATCCGGCCCGCACCCCGTGCAGGGAAGCTACGACCTATCACCGTGGAGACTTCAGTCAAGCCTGTGAGCCACCTGCCGGACACATGGGGGCCCGGTGCCGCCCACGACGACTTGCGGCGTGAACGGGTTCGGCACTCTCAGTAGCGCGAAGGCGGAGGGTCTCCGCGATCAGAACAGGCCTTCGATGTCCCCGGCGTCGTTCAGCATGATCTGCTCCGCTGCGGGAACCTTCGGCAGCCCCGGCATGGTCATGACCTCGCCGCAGATGACGACGATGAAACCGGCGCCGGCGGACAGGCGGACTTCACGCACGGGCAGGGAGTGGCCGGTCGGCGCGCCGCGCAGGTTCGGGTCGGTGGAGAAACTGTACTGGGTCTTCGCCATGCAGACCGGCAGGTGGCCATAGCCGTCGGCCTCCCACTTGCGCAACTGGTTGCGGATTGCCTTGTCGGCCAGCACCTCGTCGGCGCGATAGATGCGCTTGGCGATGGTCTCGATCTTCTCGAACAGCGGCATCTCGTCGGGGTAGAGCGGGCTGAACTGGGACATGCCGCTGTCGGCGATCTCCACCACGCGGTGCGCCAGGTCGAGGATACCGGCGGAGCCGTTGGCCCAGTGACGGCAGACAATGGCTTCGGAGCCCATGGTCTCGACGTAGGCCTTCACCGCCTCGATCTCCGCGTCCGTATCGGCGACGAAGTGGTTGATGGCAACGACAGCGGGCACGCCAAACGACTTCACGTTCTCGATGTGGCGGCCCAGATTGGCGCAGCCCTTCTTCACCGCATCGACGTTCTCCGCGCCCAGGTCATCCTTGGCGATGCCGCCGTTCATCTTCATGGCGCGCACGGTGGCGACGATGACCACCGCATCCGGTGCCAGTCCGGCCTTGCGGCACTTGATGTTCATGAACTTCTCGGCACCCAGATCGGCACCGAAACCGGCCTCCGTCACCACATAGTCGGCGAGCTTCAGCGCCGTCTGCGTCGCGGCGACGGAGTTGCAGCCGTGGGCGATGTTGGCGAAGGGGCCGCCGTGGACGAAGGCCGGATTGTTCTCCAGCGTCTGCACCAGGTTCGGCTGCATCGCGTCCTTCAGCAGCACGGTCATGGCACCATCCGCGTTCAGGTCGCGGCAGTAGATCGGCGTCCGGTCGCGGCGGTAGGCGATGATGATGTCGCCCAGTCGCTTCTGCAGGTCATCCAGATTGGTGGCGAGGCAGAGGATCGCCATGACCTCCGACGCGACGGTGATGTCAAAGCCGCTCTGGCGCGGGAAGCCGTTGCCGATGCCGCCGAGGCTCAGCACCACGTCGCGCAGGGCGCGGTCGTTCATGTCCAGTACCCGCCGCCAGGCCACGCGGCGGGCGTCGATGCCCAGGCTGTTGCCCCAGTGGATGTGGTTGTCGATCATTGCCGACAGCAGGTTGTGCGCCGAGGTGATGGCGTGGAAGTCACCGGTGAAATGGAGGTTGATGTCCTCCATCGGGATCACCTGGGCATAGCCGCCGCCCGCCGCCCCGCCCTTCATGCCGAAGCAGGGGCCGAGGGAGGCTTCGCGGATGCAGATTGCGGCGCGCTTGCCGATGGCGTTCAGGCCGTCGCCCAGACCGACCGTCGTCGTGGTCTTGCCTTCACCCGCCGGGGTGGGATTCACGGCGGTGACCAGGATCAGCTTGCCATTCGGCTTGCTGGCCTGCGCATTGATGAAATCCTGCGAGATCTTGGCCTTGTCGTGACCATAGGGCAGCAGCGCCTCGGTGGGGATGTCCAGCTTGGCTCCGACGGCCTGGATGGGCTGCTTGGTGGCGGCGCGGGCAATTTCGATGTCGCTCATGTGGGCCATCGCTCACGGACTCCCTGTGTCTGGGGTTTCTGTCTGCAGATACCGTCTAAAGGTCAAAAATGACCGGGGCCTACTCCGCAGCGACGGTTTCCGTCGCGGCTTCGACACGCACGGCAGAGAACTTGAACTCGGGGATCTTGCCATAGGGGTCCAGCGCCGGATTGGTCAGCGTGTTCGCCGCCGCCTCGACGAAGGCGAAGGGCATGAAGACATTGCCCTCCGAAACCGCCCGGTCCGCCCGTGCCATCACCGTCAGGCTGCCGCGCCGGGTGGTC
The DNA here is from genome assembly GCA_963976775.1 of uncultured Kordiimonadales bacterium. Classification (GTDB taxonomy): domain Bacteria; phylum Pseudomonadota; class Alphaproteobacteria; order Minwuiales; family Minwuiaceae; genus Minwuia. Next base: position 1,127 of record CAXBNO010000151.1, on the reverse strand, counting down.
AGGCGCACCATGTCACCCGGCTGGATGCCGAGATCGCGGATGGTCTTCGGGTGCAGCGAACAGGTCGCCTCCGGCTCCAGCCCGTCCAGCACACCCGTGCGGCGGGTCATCGACCCCGTGTGCCAGTGCTCGAGCTGCCGCCCCGTGATCAGCACCATCGGGTACTCGCTGTCAGGCACCTCATCCGGTGCGACGATGCTGGCGGGGGTGAAGCGGGCGCGACCGCCCTCCCGTGGGAACCCGTCGCCGAAGACGATGGGCTGGCCCGGGTCCTCGGGGCTGAGGCTGGGATAAGTCACTGCCGACTCTGCCTCCAGCCGTTCCCAGGTGATGTTGTCGAAGGACTTCATCGACCGCTTCATCTCGTTGAAGACGTCACGGGGATGCCCGTAGTTCCAGTCGAGGCCAAGCCCGCGGGCGATCTGGATGGTGATCCACCAGTCGGGCCTTGCCTCGCCCGGTGCCGCGACGGCGGGGCGTCCGAGCTGCACCTGGCGGTTGGTGTTGGTCACGGTGCCGGCCTTCTCCGCCCAGGCGGTGGCGGGCAGGATGACGTCGGCATAGTTCCCGGATTCGGTCAGGAAGATGTCCTGCACCACCAGATGTTCCAGCTTCGCCAGCGCGGCGCGGGCGTGTTCCACATCCGGGTCCGACATGGCCGGGTTCTCGCCCATGATGTACATGCCCCGGATCCGGCCGTCGTACACCGCGTCCATGATCTCGACGACTGTCAGGCCCTTCTCGGCGGAGAAATCGCGCTCGTTCTGCCAGATCTCGTTGAACATCGACCGTACACCGTCGTCGGTCACCGTCTGGTAATCGGGCAGGAACATCGGGATCAGCCCGGCATCCGACGCACCCTGCACGTTGTTCTGTCCGCGCAGCGGATGCAGCCCCGATCCGGGCCGACCCACATGACCGCACATCAGTGCCAGCGAGATCAGGCAGCGGGAATTGTCGGTGCCGTGGATGTGCTGGGAAATGCCCATGCCCCAGAAGATCATGCCCGCCTTCGCGTTGGCGAACTCCCGCGCCACGGCGCGCAGGGTTCCGGCGTCGATACCGCAGACCTCTGCCATCTTCTCGGGCGGGAAGTCGGCCAGATGCGCCTTCATGGCGTCCCAGTT
>CAXBNO010000150.1:0-7322 GCA_963976775.1 uncultured Kordiimonadales bacterium | reverse complement strand
CGCACCCGCCAGACCCGCTGGCGGGGCTGCCGACGGTCACGCCGATGTTCGGGCAGGTGATCCTTCACCCGCTCGATCAGCCCGACGAAATTCATCGCGTAATAGCCGAAAGCGGTGGTCCGGGTCAGCACCGTGACCTCCGGATGCTCGGCCAGTTTCGCGATCTGAGCCGCAATCCAGTCAGCCGGTGCCTTGCCGCCGATGGTGGTGCCGGCCGGGTCGGTGGCATTCAGGCTGCCGCCCGGACGGTCGCTCTCCTCCACCAGGATCACGCGCGCGCCGGACCGGGCCGCGTTCGCCGCCGCCGCCAGACCGGCAGGCCCGGCACCGACCACCAGCACGTCGCAGTGGCGGTTGACGGACTCGTAGCTGTCCGGGTCCGGCTTCGTCGGTGACTTGCCCAGGCCGGCGGCACGACGGATGAACGGCTCGAACGTCATCCAGTTCAGCCAGCGGAACCGGTCGGATCCCATGAAGGTCTTGTAGTAGAACCCGGCGGGGAAGAAGCGCATGAACACATCGTTGAGCACACCGACGTCGTACTTCAGGCTGGGCCAGCAATTCTGCGACCGGGCCTCCAGCCCCGCATGGATCTCCCGCGTTGTCACCATCACGTTCGGATCGGTGGAGGCCGGGTCGGAGCCGATCTGGACCATGGCCGCCGGGTCGTCACTGCCCGCGCCGACAATGCCGCGCGGTCGGTGATACTTGAAACTGCGACCAACCATGATCTCGCCGTTGGCCAGCAGTGCGGAGGCAATCGTATCGCCCTCGTAGCCCGCGATCTCGCGCCCGTCGAAGGTGAAGCTGACCGAACGGTCCCGATTGATCAGTCCCCGTCCGGGAACCCTGTATGGCTGGCTCACGATGCGGCCTCCTCATCGCGGGTCATGATCTTGACCGCATCATTGCCGGACCCGATGGAGGCCTCGCCCGCCGGGGTAGCCGGCAGGTTGGCAATCACCTTCGGTGGTTTCTCCCCGATGCGGTAGACGGCATGAATCTCGTCCGTCGCCGTGTTGCGCAGCATGTTGAAGAACTTGCGACAGCCGGTGGCATGCCACCAGCGTTCCGCGAACAGGCCCTTGGTATTGGTGCGCATGAACACGAACTCCGCCCACTCGGCGTCCGTCATGTTCTCGGATTCCGTCGGGCGGGCGATATGGGCCTCACCGGCGTAGGTGAACTCCGACTGGTCGCGGGGACCGCAATTGGTGCAATCGATGACGAACATCAGTGCTGCTCCTGCCTGGCCATCAGTGCGCCACCGCGGCGGCACCATGCTCCGCCACCAGCGCGCCTGTCGTGAAACGGTCGATCGAGAAGGGGGCCGCGATACGGTTGGGCTCGTCCTTCGCGATCAGGTCGGCGAAGACATGGCCCGAGCCGGGCGTTGCCTTCCAGCCGCCGGTACCCCAGCCGCCGTTGACATAGAAGCCCTTCACCGGTGTCTTCGAGATGATCGGGCTGGCATCCGGGCAGACATCGACGATGCCGCCCCACTGCCGCATCATCCGCAACCGCGAGAAGATCGGGAACAGTTCCATCAGCGACGCCATCTGGTGCTCGATGATGTCCAGATTGCCGCGCTGGGTATAGGAAAGCTGCGCATCAATGCCGGCACCGATGACCAGTTCGCCCTTGTCCGACTGGCTGCAATAGACATGCACTGCGTTGGACATGACGACACAGTTCAGGATCGGCTTGATCGGCTCCGACACCAGTGCCTGCAGCGGGTGGCTTTCCACCGGCAGGCGGATATCCAGCATGTTCGCCATCACCGACGTGTGCCCGGCAGTGACGGAGGCGACCTTCGGCGTGCGGATCGTGCCGCGCGTGGTCTCGATACCCGTGACCTCCCCGGCTTCCGTCAGGATCCCCGTGACTTCGGTCTGCTGCAGGATATCCACGCCCAGCGCGTCGGCTGCGCGGGCATAGCCCCAGACAACGCCGTCGTGACGGTTCACGCCGCCGGACCGCTGCAGCGTGCCGCCCAGCACCGGATAGCGGATATCACCGGAGATGTTGATTGACGGGCAGAAGTTCTTCACTTCCTTCGCGTCGAGCCATTCGGAATCGACACCGTTCAGCCGGTTTGCCTCCACGCGCCGCTTCAACTGCCGCATCTCGCCCTCGTCATGGGCCAGGTTCAGCACCCCGCGATGGCTCATCATGATGTTGAAGTTCAGTTCCTGTCCCAGCCCCTTCCAGAGGTTCAGGGCATGGTTGTATATCGCGGCACTTTCGTCGAACAGGTAGTTGGAGCGGATGATCGTGGTATTGCGACCGGAGTTGCCGCCACCGATCCAGCCCTTCTCGACCACCGCTATATTGGTCATGCCGTGCAGCTTGGCCAGGTAGTAGGCCGTCGCCAGTCCATGGCCGCCGCCGCCGATGATCACGGCATCATAGCTCGGCTTCGGCTCCGGCTTGCGCCAGACGCGATCCCAGCCCCGGTGACCACCCAGGCCCTGCCGGATCAGTTCAAGTGCCGAGTATCGTTTCATGTCCCGAGCATCCCCCTTCAACCGGGTTGCGCCAACCCGTCCTGATCCGCGCGCGGCTGGGGAAGGGTCGGAGTGCCATCGCAATTGTGATGACAGTGGTGCCGAAACGGGGATCAGCCCGCCGCGACACAGCGTGTATCAAGCGCGACACGGCACGAGAGTCAAACATATGCTCGTGGCTGGCTTTCAGGCAGGTTTCATGTCGCAAACAGGTCATTTCACACACACCATGGATTGACGATCCAGCAAGTTTGTGCCGCTGTAATCATTCTGACTTCTGGCGTGCATGGGTCACGTCCTGATCCGACAGGGGGGCTGTCGGGTTCCTTATCGGAGGATCGCCATGGCTGACCAGGGTTTCGAGGTGCAGAAGACGCATCGCATCCTGTTCTTCCTGGTGCCGCAGTTCTCCATGATCGCCTTTTCGTCCGCAGTCGAACCCCTGCGGCTGGCCAACCGCACCCTCGGGCGCAAGGCCTATGAATGGATCATCGCCTCCACCGACGGGCAGCCGGTCATAGCATCGAATGGCCTGAGTGTCGGCGTCGACATGTCGCTCGACCAGGTCCGCCAGCGCTCGCTGGACGACATCAAGCCGGAGCTGATCCTGATCAGCTCGGGACTGCAGGTGGAATCCTTCCGCAACCCGCAGTTCGACGGCTGGATCAGGGCCATGCACCGCCATGGCACCGGGATCGGCGGCCTGTGTACAGGCGCATGGCTGCTGGCCCATGCCGGGCTGCTGGACGGGCGGCGCTGCTCCATTCACTGGGAGACCCTGCCGGCCTTCGCCGAAAAGTACCCCACGGCAGAGGTCCATGCAGACCTGTGCGAGATCGACAACGGTATCTATACCTGCGCCGGCGGCACCGCCGCGCTGGACATGATGCTGCACGTGATCGAAGGGCACTACGGCCAGCAGGTCGTGACCCAGGTCTGCGAACTCTGCATGATCGACCGCATCCGCAATCCGCGGGACCGGCAGCGCCTGCCGTTGCAGGCGCGCCTTGGCCTGCATCACGCCAAGCTGCTGCTGATCATCGAACTGATGGAAGCCAACGTTGCCGAGCCGTTGTCGCTTGCCGAACTGTCGGAATACGTCGGCCTGTCACGCCGCCAGGTCGAGCGGCTGTTCCGCCGCCACCTGGGTCGCTCCCCCGCGCGCTACTATCTCGAAATCCGGATTGATCGCGCCCGGCACCTGCTGTTGCAGTCCAACATGCCCATCGTCGATGTTGCCATTGCCTGCGGCTTCGTCTCGGCCTCGCATTTCTCCAAGTGCTATCGCGAGATGTACGGGCGCAGCCCCCAGATGGAGCGCCTGCAGGCCGCGGCATTCGTCTGACGTCCCGCAGCCATCTGCGCACATTGCGGGACAGCGGTGACATGATACCTCACGCAGGCCTATAATCGGTTCATGACAGAATCTCAGGAAGTTGCTCCACCGCCGGGCAGGGAACGCAGACGCTTCGTCCGCACCCGGGTCGGTCTGCCTGTGACGATCACACTCCCGGACGGCAGCCCGCTGGAACATACGGCGGTCAACGTCTCTGCGGGTGGCTTGCTGGCCAGTCCGACCGTGGCATGCGCGGAAGGCGGTATCTGCACGGTTCAGGTAACGGGTTTCGACAGGCCGCTGGAAGCGCGCATCGTCAATCACCGGACCAGCGGCACCGGCCTGGCGTTCATCGACATCGTTGCAGGTGAAGCCCTGGCCCTGTGGATGGTGGAGCGGGCGATACGCGGCGGCTGACGGTCGTCAGGATGACGCCAGTATCCTTCTGGCACTGTCGGCATCTGCCGCGATCTGTGCCTTCAGGGCGTCCAGGCCGTCGAACTTCTGTTCCGGCCTGATGAAATCCAGAAACCGTACCCGGGCATGACGGCCATAGAGGTCGTCGGCAAAATCGAGCACATGCACCTCCAGCAGGACATCGGACTTGTCGAAGGTCGGACGCCGCCCGAGGTTGGCGACACCGCCATGCCAGACGGTCTGACCATTCTCCTCCCAGCCGATGCGCACGGCGTAGACACCGAACTGCGGCTCGATATAGCCGCCCAGCGCCACATTGGCGGTGGGGAATCCGATTGTCCGGCCCCGCTGATCGCCCTTGATGACGCGGCCATGCACTTCCCAGTCATGCCCCAGCAGCGCCGCGGCCCGGCGCGGCGCACCCTGCCACAGGGCATCCCGGATGCGGGTGGAGGAGAAGACCTCCTCCCCCTCACGCACCGGCTCCACGACTGTCACGCCGAAGCCGCGCTCCTGCCCCATGGCCTGCAGCAGCGCGACATTGCCTGCCCGCTTGTGGCCGAAGGCGAAGTCATAGCCGACGACGACATGCGCCACGCCCAGCCGCCGCACCAGGACCTCGTCGATGAAGCCACTGGCGCTCATTTCCGCCATCGCCCGCCCGAAGGGAGCCACGGCCATGACCTCGACACCCGCATCACAAAGGCTCATGGCCTTGGCGCGGAAATTGGTCAGACGAAAGGCGGGTGCCCTGGCAGCGAAATACTCACGGGGATGCGGCTCGAACGTCAGGACGCCCGCAGGACACCCCAGCGCCGCGGCGATCTGCTGCGCGCGGGAGATGAGCACGCGGTGACCACGGTGAACACCATCGAAGTTGCCGATCGCCACAGCGGCACCCCGGCACCCGACCGGTGCAACGCCGCTCAGTCGGGCGATACGCATGTCGCCGCTCACTTGCCCCGACGCGCCGGCATGATCCAGGCATCGCCGACAACGACCTTCCGGTCGCCGGCCATGCAGACGCAGTTGAAATGCACACGCCCCTTGTCGACCAGAACCTCGTCGACCTCCGCCGTCGCCGTCACCACGTCGCCGATGCGCACCGGCGCGGTGAACTTCACGTTCTGGGACATGTAGATGCAGCCCGGTCCGGGGAAGATGGTGCCGAATATGGTCGACAGGAAACTGGCGGACAGCATGCCGTGGGCGATGCGGCCCTTGAACATCGTCGTCTTCGCGTATGCCTCATCAAGGTGCAGCGGATTGTCGTCGCCGGAGGCGTCGGCAAAGGCCTGGATCAGACCTTCCGTCACCTCTGCGGTGTAGCTGCCGACCATCCCGACCTCGATGTCTTCCAGATACCAGGTCCTGCCCTTCTCGGTGATGGTCCCCGTTGCCGTACTCATCCTTGCCGCTCCTCCGGAATGCGCTGCTGCCGCCATGGCCCTGACGGTTATAGAGCACAATCACTTCCGCCCCGCCAAGGCCCGAAGGTCGCATGTTGCACCCGCGCAGGTTTGGCTACACTGCCGCCATGACAGACATTCATGCACGGGTACTGATCGTTGGGGGCGGCCTGGTGGGCCTGAGCCTGGCCGCCGCGCTGGGCCGTGCCGGGATCACGACGGTGATCGTGGACCGAGAATCGCCAGCGGAACTTGTCGCGCCGCCCTTCGACGGTCGTGCCTCCGCCATCGCCGCCGCAAGCTGGCGGATGCTGGATCGCCTGGGCATCGCGGGACGGATCGATGACGTGCAGCCGATCAACGAGATCCGGGTCACCGACGGCAACGCGCCGCTGTTCCTGCACTATGACCACCGGGACCTGGGCGACGAGCCGCTGGGGCAGATGGTGGAGAACCGCTTCACCCGGCTGGCCCTGTTCCGGACCGTCGCGGCACTGGAATGCGTCACGCTGAAGGCACCGGTCACCGTCGGGCGCATGAAGCGCTCCCCCGCCGGTGTGGAAGCGGTATTGAGCGACGGTGACATTGTCCGTGCCGAGCTCTGTGTCGGGGCGGACGGGCGCATGTCGCGCCTGCGCCAGGAAGCCGGGATCGAGACCCTGCAATGGCGCTACCCGCAGGACGGCATCGTCTGCACCATCGCCCACCAGAACGACCACCACGGCATCGCGCATGAGCGGTTCCTGCCTGCCGGTCCCTTCGCCATCCTGCCGCTGACCGCCAACCGCGCCTCGCTGGTCTGGACCGAGCGCAGTGACCTGGCACCGGCGTTCATGGAACTGCCGGAGGCGGAATTCACCGCGGAGATACAGCGCCGGGTCGGCGACTTCCTGGGGCCGGTGCACGTGGTGGGCGACCGTTTCCGCTATCCACTCAGTCTGGTCCTGGCGCATGCCTTCCGCGCCGACCGGCTGGCGCTGATCGGGGACGCGGCGCATGGCATTCATCCGATCGCCGGTCAGGGCTTCAACCTGGGCCTGCGCGATGTCGCGGCACTGGCAGAATGCCTGACGGATGCGGCGGCGCTGGGCCTCGACCTGGGCGACGCCGGTGTGCTGACAGATTACGAGCGCTGGCGCAGAACCGACTCCGTGGCGCTCACGGCAGTCACGGATATCCTGAACCGCCTGTTCTCCAACGATCTGCCACCCGTCAGGCTGGCGCGGGATCTGGGGCTGGCGGCGGTACATCGTTCCGGCCCACTGCGCCGGTTCTTCATGCGTCATGCCATGGGTGACGTCGGCGACCGCCCTGCCCTGCTGAAAGCCTGACACCATGTACGACTACATCGACAGCTATTGTGAGCGCGTTGCCCCCGGCCTGCTGGGGGAACCGCTGAACGCCGTCACCAATGTCGCCTTCATGATTGCCGCAGTCTGGCTCTGGCAGCTCGCGCGGCGCCATGACCGTGACCGGTCGTGGATGCTGCGCACCCTTCTGGTCCTGCTGTTCGCCACGGGTGTCTGCAGCCTGATCTTTCACACATTCGCGAACGTCATCGGGGTCACCCTCGACACACTGGCGCTGACCCTGTGCCTGCTGGCGGCCATCCTGTTCAGCGCCCGCGTCTGGCTGCATCAGCGCTGGTGGCTC
>CAXBNO010000149.1:0-7323 GCA_963976775.1 uncultured Kordiimonadales bacterium | reverse complement strand
CGGCGCGGTCGAGGACGACATGACCGTCGCGCGGGAGGAAATCTTCGGCCCGGTGCTGTCGATCCTCGGCTACAAGGACGATGCCGACGCCGTCAGCATTGCCAATGACACGCCCTATGGCCTGTCCGGCTATGTCTCCGGCGCACCGGAGCACGCCCAGGCCATCGCGAAGCAGCTGCGCACCGGCAACGTGCATGTGAACGGCGCCATGGCTGACGTCTTCGCTCCCTTCGGCGGCTACAAGCAGTCCGGCAACGGGCGCGAATGGGGTGAGTACGGCCTGGAGGAATACCTCGAAGTCAAGGCCATCCTGGGCCACAACGCGGCATGAACTGAGCAGGCGGGCTGGGGCTGGTCGGGTCGGCCAGCCCGCCGTCTCCAGTGAACACCGCCGCTGCCGCAAGCCGGGGCACTGGGCTGGGGCTGGTCGGGTTCGGCCAACCCGCCGTCTCCAGTGAATGCTGCCGCTGCCGCAAGCCGGGGCATGGGCTGGGGCTGGTCGGGTCGGCCAGCCCGCCGTCTCCGGAAAGTTGAGGAATCAGGGTCTGCCGGAAACGGCAGGCCCTTTTTCGTGCGTGTTTGCGTCTGCCACCCGCACCGACGAAGCGCCCGGGTCTGGTCGGGATGCCGTGTCGGCGTGGGAGACTGGGCTCGCGGATCGAGTCCGCGAGCGACGTGGCTGAGGGTGGGGCGGTCTCAATGCACGGCCCCACCCCACCCACGCATTACCCGGGCTTGACCCGGGTATCCAGTGTGCCGCACTGGCGTCAGCGAACTGGCATGGAGAACCCTCAGCGCAATCTGGTCTGATGCCGTGCTGAGAGCTGGACTCGCGGATCGAGTCCGCGAGCGACGCGAGGGAGGTGAGTCGGACTCGATGCACTTCCCACCTCACCGACGCCTTGCCTGCGCCAGGCCTGGCAAGGCATCAGGGAGCGATGGTCATCGCCGTGGCGCCTCAGAAATTGCCCTTGATCTGGTTGTCCAGGTCATCCTCGATGAAGTGACGGACGATCTCGTCGATGGAGGCGTCGGTGTGGATGCCGAGGGCCTCGGCCCGTGCGCCCTTCGTACCGGAGGGCCAGCCGTTGACGATGGCCTGGGTCTTCGGATCGGGTCTGAAACGGATCTCGCCGAGCTTCCTGTTGCCGCGATTGCGGACCACCGCCGCCTGCATCTCGGCGGCAGTTGCCGTGAAGCCGGACAGCAGCAGGGTGCGCCAGTCGCCCAGTTCCGATGCTGCGACTTCATGTGCCGTGATGAAGGCATCGACGACACGGCGCGGGCTCATCAGGGCCATGCCGCTTTCCGGGGATACCGGCACCTCCATGTCGACGCCGCAGAGCGGCTCCCGGATCATGGAACTGGCCCAGGTGGAGGCAGCCCGGTTGGGCTTGCCGGTGCGCACGCAGATCGTCGGCAACCGCAGGGACCGCGCATCCAGAAAGCCCTTTCGCGATGCATCGTTCAGCAGTTGCTCGCCGCAGGCCTTGGCGACGCCATAGCTGGTCTGTGGCGTGATCGGGGTCCCGTCGGTCACGGTGCGGGGCAGGTTGGCGCCGCCATAGACCGCGACCGAACTGGCGAACACCAGCTTCGGCGGGGTGGCCATGGCCCGCGCCGCCGCGATGACATTGCGGGTGCCGTCGAGGTTGATGCGCATGCCGAGGTCATAGTCCTCCTCCGCGTGCGCCGAGACGATGGCGGCCAGGTGGAAGATGCTCTCCGCATCCGTACCGATGACCGCCGCGACCTGTGCCGGGTCGGCAATGTCACCGGCCACCGTGTCCACCATCGCGGCTTCACCGAAACCGGTGGCCTCCACAACATCGAACAGGGTGATGGCGGTGACGGGTTTCTCCTCCCCTGCCGCATTGGTCAGGCTGCCGCGTTCCAGGATACGGCGCGCCAGCCGCTTGCCGATGAAACCGGCGCCGCCGGTGATGACGACCCGCATGTCAGTGGCTTTCGCGCGGGATCGGTGCGCCGGAGCCGCCGACCAGGAAGTCCAGGTCACAGCCCTCATGCGCCTGCATGACGTGATCGTGGTACAGGCGCACATAGCCCCGCTCCATCGGCGTCGGTGGCGGCGTCCAGGCGGCCTTGCGCTTCGCCAGTTCGGCGTCGCTGACATCCAGATGCAGGCGGCGGTTCGGCACATCCAGCTCGATCATGTCGCCGGTCTGCACCAGCGCCAGCGGGCCGCCGGCGGCGGACTCCGGACTGACATGCAGCACAACCGCGCCATAGGCCGTGCCGGACATGCGGGCGTCGGAGATGCGCACCATGTCGGTAATGCCCTTGCGCAGGATCTTGGCCGGCAGCGGGAAGTTGCCCACCTCCGGCATGCCGGGATAGCCTTTCGGCCCGGCACCCTTCAGCACCATGACGCAGGTCTCGTCGATGTCGAGGTCGTCATCCTCCACCTTGGCCCGCAGCTCCTCGATGCTCTCGAAGACCACGGCGCGTCCGCGATGGGTCAGCAGGGCAGGGGTCGCGGCTGACGGCTTGATCACGGCCCCGTCTGGGGCCAGGTTGCCGCGCAGCACGGCGAGCCCGACATCCTTGTTCAGCGGGTTGTCGAAGGGGCGGATGACATCGTCGTTCCAGTTCCGCGCCTCCGCCGAGTTCTCGGTCAGGGAGGCACCATTGACCGTGACGACATCGTCGTTCAGCAGCCCGTGCTCCGCCAGCGCCCGCACCACCACCGGCAGACCACCGGCGTAGTAGTAGTCTTCCATCAGGTACTTGCCGTTGGGCATCAGGTTGACCAGCAGTGGCACGCCGCGTGCCAGCCGGTCGAAGTCGTCGATGGTCAGGTCGACACCCAGCCGCCCGGCCAGGGCGATCAGATGGATGATGGCGTTGGTGGAGCCGCCGATGGCGGCATTGACCCGCACGGCATTCTCGAACGCCTTCCGCGTCACGACCTTCGAGAAACGCAGATCCTCCTTCACCATGTCGACGATGCGACGCCCGACCAGATGCGCGATGCGATAGCGGTTGGCATCCACGGCCGGCACGGCGGAGGCACCGGGCAGGGTCAGACCAAGTGATTCGGTCATCGATGCCATGGTAGAGGCGGTGCCCATGGTCATGCAGTGCCCATTGGAGCGCGACATGCAGTTCTCCGCCTCCATGAAGTCGGCCAGGGTCATCTTGCCCGCCCGCAGATCCTCGGAGAAGCGCCAGACATCTGTGCCGGAGCCGATATCCTGGCCCTGGAACTTGCCGTTCAGCATCGGGCCGCCGGTAATGACGACGGTGGGCAGGTCACAGCTGGCCGCCCCCATCATCATTGCGGGCTGGGTCTTGTCGCAGCCGGACAGCAGCACGACACCATCCAGGGGATTGGCGCGGATCGATTCCTCCACATCCATCGCCATCAGGTTGCGGAACAGCATGGTAGTCGGGCGCATCAGGGTCTCGCCCAGGGACATGACGGGGAACTCCAGCGGAAAGCCGCCCGCCTCCCAGACCCCGCGCTTCACACGTTCGGCCACGTCGCGCAGATGCGCGTTGCAGGGGGTCAGTTCCGACCAGGAATTGCAGATGCCGATGACGGGGCGGCCGTCGAAGGCATCATGTGGCGTGCCCTGGTTCTTCATCCAGGCGCGATGGTTGAAGCCGTCCTTGGCCCCCGCCCCGAACCACTTCGCACTGCGGTACTTCCTGCTGTCTTCGCTCACCCGAAACCCTCCCCTTGATCCCTGTCGCGGAGGTCGTTGTTCGCCTCCTGCCTGTTTGTGGATTCAACACTAGATCGTTGCATCAGATGATGGAAGCGGCACCGGTCTGCTCTGCGTCGTGTCCGCGCCAGCGGCGATCATCAGCGTCAGCGTGCGCGCTTTCCAAGACGGAACCCGGCGGATAGTGTCTGGCCAGCGCATGTCAGATGGGGAGGAGACGCGAGATGAGCGACGAACTGCTGTACGAACAGGACGGTCACGTGGTGACACTGACCATGAACCGGCCGGAGCAGATGAATGCCCTGTCCTATCAGGAAACCTTCGAGGCCTTTGTCTCGGCGGCAGACCGCATCCAGAACGATCTGAGTGTCCGCTGCGTGATCCTGACCGGCAAGGGGCGGGCCTTCTCGGCGGGTGGCAACGTCAAGCAGATGCGCGAACGCGCGGGAATCTTCGGTTCCGGCGGCATGAAGACCCGTGACAGCTATCGCAACGGCATCCAGAAGATCCCGCTGGCCATGTACGAACTGGAGGTGCCGACCATCGCCGCCGTCAATGGTCCGGCAGTGGGCGCGGGCTGTGACCTGGCCTGCATGTGCGACATCCGGCTGGTGGCGGAGAAGGCGTTCTTCGCCGAGTCCTTTCTGAAGCTGGGCATCATTCCCGGCGACGGCGGTGCCTTCCTGCTGCCGCGCGCTGTCGGCATGAGCCGTGCGGCGGAAATGACCTTTACCGGTGACCGGGTCTATGGACCGCAGGCGGCGGAATGGGGTCTGGCCAGCAAATGCGTGCCGGAAGATGAACTGCTCGCCGAGGCCAATGCGCTGGCGGCCCGCATCGCCAGCAATCCGCCGGAAGTGCTGCGCATGTCGAAGCGGCTGCTGCGTGAAGGGCAGAAGACGGACCTGAAGGGTGTGCTGGAGCTCTCTGCCGCCTATCAGGCACTGGCGCATCAGACTGCCGACCATGCGGAGGCCGTCGAGGCCTTCTTCGAAAAGCGTACGCCGACCTTCACGGGCGAATAGGGCACCCCATGGCTTCCGGTGGCGCCGCTCCCGTTTCGGCTTCCGACCTGCTTGCGCTGGTGCAGCAGGGCAAGGCCGGTGAGGCGGCGCGCCGGGCGTCAAGGGCGCTGAAGAAGGCGCCGCGTGACCCCACGCTGCTGTTCGTCGCGGGCGTGGCCGAGCATGCGAACGGGCAGACCCGCCGCGGGATCACCCATCTGAAGCGGGCCGCGAAGCTGGAGCCCGGTGCATTCGGCATCGCGCTGAACCTCGGCACCATGCTGCGGGCGGTCGGTGACTTTCCGGCTGCTGTTGCGGAACTGGAGCGCGCGAATGCCATCCAGCCCGGCAATGCGGAGGTGCTTGGCCAGCTTGGCATGGCACTGGTCCAGGCGGATGAGCCGGTGCGCGCAATCGGCAATCTGGAGGCTGCCGCTGCGGGAAGCCCCGGCAACGCGGAGGTCGCGTTCTGGCTGGGGACGGCGTGGTCGAAGACCGGCGACCATGCAGCGGCCGAGAAGGCCTACCGGTCCGCCATCAGCCTCGATCCGGCCCATGTCTCCGCGCACCGTCAACTCGGGAACATGCTGACGAAGATCGGACGGTTCGCGGATGCGGCGGTTGTGAACGAGGCGGCACTGCGGCTGTCCCCGGGTGATGGCGCAGTGCTCTATGATCTGGCCCATGCGCTTGCCAGTTCGGATGCACCGGAGAAGGCGCTGGCCTGGCTGGACCCGGTCATCGAAACCGGCAAGGCACCACCTGACTTTTCCGAACTTGCCGCCTTTGCAGCCTTTCGCGCAGGGGATGCGGAAGACTGCATCCGGCGCTGTGATGCCATCCTGGAACGGTTTCCCGGCAGGACCACCGCCATCGCCTACAAGGGCATGGCCCTGAACGAGATCGGCCAGAGGGACGCTGCGGCGGAACTGATGGCAATGGAGCGACTGGTCAGCAGTGCGATCGCCGAGCCACCGGACGGGTATGATTCGCTGGAGGGCTTCAACGCCGCGCTGGTGGCGGAGATCGAAGGCCATCCGTCGCTGCAGTATTCACCGCTCAATCGCTCCCTGACCCGGGGGCGGAGCACCGACGAACTCTTCGAGAATCCGGAAGGCGCGATCGCGGCCTTCCGCAAGGTGATCGAGAGTGCCGTGGCACGCTGGTCACAGGATCATCCGATCGATGCGGCGCATCCCTGGCTGGCGCAGCGTCCGCGCCGGACGCGGATCGGCTGCTGGGCAAACATCATGGACCGCGGCGGTTTCCACGATGTCCACTTCCACCCACCGGGCTGGCTCAGCGGTGTCTACTACCCGCAGGTTCCCGCCGGCTTCGGGGATGGTGTCTCGGGGCATGAGGGCTGGATCGAGTTCGGTCGGGCCTATTACATGCTGCGGAGCAGGGACGAACCGCCGGTGCGGCGCCTGAAGCCGGAACCGGGGATGATCGTGCTGTTCCCGTCCTTCCTTGGCCACCGGACGATACCCTTCGCCGAGCATGATCACCGGATCAGCATTGCATTCGATGTCATGCCGGCCTGACCGGTTGTGCCGGTGGCACGGCGCGCTGTCCCCGTCGCACGGCGCGCCCGCATCTAGAGCATCGGACTAAATTGTCTGGACATAGTTTGCAGCCCGGACGAAGTTTGTGCATCCATCGGGTGTGTAGAGGCGGGTGATGTCTCCGATGGCGCGCCAGAGTTGGTCGATAGTGCGTGCGCCGACGGCTCTGAGGTGCGCCTTGAGCTTTGAGAATGCCATCTCGATGGGGTTCAGATCAGGCGAATAGGGCGGCAGGTACAGCATCCACGCACCTCTCTGTCGCAATACCTCCTGTGCTTTCGCAGACGTGTGGGCAGCGAGGTTGTCGCAGATGACGACATCGCCTGGCTTCAACGTCGGAGCGAGTTGGGTCTCGATGTAAGTGTCGAAGGCCGCACGGTTCATGGGGCCGTCGAGCAGCCAGGGCGCGGTCAGCCCGTCATGGCGCAGTCCGGCGATGAAGGTCTGGATCATCCATTGTCCGAAGGGAGCATCGGCCTCCAATCGCTCGCCACGCCGGCTGCGGCCCCGCAAGCGGGTCATCTTTGTGGTCGTGGCGGTTTCATCGATAAAGATCAGGCGCCCGGGTTCCCGGCGCGTGGCGGGCATCCTGTCATTCAGCCATTCCCGCCGCAGCAGTGCGATCCGCGCTCGCGCGCGCTCGCTGGCCATCAGCATTTTTTATAGCTATAGCCCTGCCGGATCAGCCAGCGCGACAGTTCGGCCGGTGCGGCCTTCATGTCATGTGTGACCAGCAGCCGGGCAGCCAGTTCAGGCATGGTCTGATCCGGCTGCCGCCTGATCTGATCCAGCAACCAGTCGCGATGCCGGTCAAACCGGTGTCCGCGGCGCGGGCCGGTGCACCTGGGTGCCAGCCCGCCTGTGCGCCGCAGATGGCGAACAAGATTCGACACCGTACTCGGCGCAACATCAAAGCGCGCAGCCACCGCGCGTATCGTGTGACCCGCTTCGGCAAGCGAGACAATGCGCGTGCGTAGATCAATTGATAGCGGTCTAGAGCGGGCCGCTGTTTGATTGAATCGATTTGGGATTCCCAAATCGGTCAGGTTCTGATTCAACATGCTG
>CAXBNO010000148.1:0-7363 GCA_963976775.1 uncultured Kordiimonadales bacterium | reverse complement strand
GCCGCCACCAAGCACTTCGTCGAGGGCTTCACCAGGTCTGTTGCACTGGAACTGGCGCCGAAAGGCGTCCGCGTCTGTGCCATCGGTCCGACCGCCATCGAGACACCGATGACACAGGAACGGCTGAACGATCCCGTCTACGGACCCGATCTTCTGTCGCGCATACCGATGGGGCGGTTCGGCAGGGTCGAGGATGTTGTCGGGGCCGTGGTCTTTCTGGCGTCCCCTGCCGCCGCACTGATCACCGGAACGACGATCATGATCGACGGTGGCTGGACCGCGCAGTAGCGGGCGAACCGGCAGAACCCTCGTGACCAGGGCCCGGAAACACCAGATGCAACCGATCCGGTCTCAAGGCGGCAGCGCAAATCCACTGTCCGGTCATTCGGTCAGTCATTCGCGGACGCGTTCAACACCTCCCGGGCGTCGCTCAGCCTGTCTCTGGCTCAACTCAGGCGATGTAGGCATCCGGATCGAGGCCTGAAGTCCGAGCGGTCTCTACTATATCGTCCCATGCCTGACGTGCCAGAGGCAGGCCGCTGGCGAGACGTTCGGCCATCAGCCGCCGTTCCGGCTCACCCGGAACCAGAATCTCCCCGCCGGGCACGGTTGGTACGGCGGATTTCACGAAAGCCAGGTAGTCCAGAACCTCCGCTGCGAAACTGTCACCCATTTCCCGCGGCGTGCCGTCCATAGCCTTCAGGTCTACGTAGAATGACAGCATGCCATTGCAGAACCGGCGTCGTTGCGGTTCGTCCAGCTTGCCGGCGGTCCCCGACCCGGTCAGCGCACCGGCCATGACTTCCATCATGAAATTCATGCCGAAGCCCTTGTGATCGCCGAAGGCCCGCAATGCGCCTGGCCCCTGCGACGGATCAGGATAGATGCTGTCCCCGGTCTGGCCATAGAGCGGACGCGGATCCGAGGTGATGGTGCCGTCGCCGTCCACGAGCGCGCCTGGCGGCAGCGGTTTGCCGCCCTTCAACGCCACGAGCGCCTTTCCCTCGGCAACCAGCGATGTCGCGAAATCCAGCACGATATGCTCGCTGCCCTCGACGGGCGCGCCAATGCAGAACGGATTGGTGCTGCTGCGACGGCTGACACCGCCAAACGGTGCAACCAGCAGCGAACCACGCACGTTCACCATGTGCATCGAGACCATTCCTGCGTCAGCCGCACGCTCGGCCCAGTCGCCGATCCGGCCGATGTGTCCCGAGTTGCGCAGCGCGACCAGTGCCACACCCTGCGATTTTGCCTTCTCGATACCGATATCGACGGCCTGTTCACCGATGGTCTGGCCGAAGCCATATTGCCCATCGACGATGGCAATGCCCGGCTGGTCTGACAGAACACGCAGTTTCTGGTTCGGCACCTGAATGCCTTCTCTGGCCCACTGCACATACCGCGGGATGCGGATCACGCCATGACTGTCATGGCCGCGCAGGTTCGCGCCAGCCAGTCTGGTAACGATCGTCCGGGCCTCGGCAGGCTCGCTGCCGACGGCTTCAAAGATCGCTGCACCAAGTGAATGCATGACTTCGACCGGTACGAATACGCGATCACCATCTTCCCTGATCTTGCTCACACAGCCCTCCCCGGCAATCTGATTCCCGTCAACCTCAGTCGATGCTCTCGACACGTCCGCTGGCGTACAGGTCTTCGATGTGTCCCGGTACGCCGAGACCACCTTCAACCGCTGCCATGACCGCGTCTTCCTTCGCCTGGATGTCCACAAGCCGGGCGATGACCGCGTCGATCCTGTCGCAGGGCACCACGACGACACCGTCGACATCGCCGACCAGAAGATCGCCCGCATTCACCTGAACACCGCCCAGGTTGATGGGCAGATTGACTGTGCCAGGGCCGTTTTTCGCCGGTGAATTGGGGGTCACTGCGGCGCAGAAGCAGGCCAGTCCGACGTCAATGATACCCGGTGTGTCCCGCACGGCACCATCGGTCACGAATGCAACGGCACCCCGGTTCCTTGCCATGTGCAACACGAGATCGCCGACAACCGCAGTCTCCAGGAATGCGTCCGTTGCCGCCACGATCACATCATCAGGGCCAGCCTGCGGCAGCGCCGCAAGTACTGCCAGGTTGTCGGCGGGCCCGGCGTGGCAGGTCACGGCCACGCCGCAGAAGCTGCTTGTTTCCGGGTCGACCGGCTTGATGGTGAAGGACACTGCGCCCCGACCATCCATGGCATCGACAACAAAGCCGGTCGGGACACCGCGAAGCGCTTCGATCTGTTCATTGGTTGGACGTGGCGGGTTGCGTCTCAGCCTTATCAGAGGTGGGTCATCAATCATGCGTCTCTCTCCCTCGGTCCTGCCGTCGGAGACTATCGCTTCAGCATCGAAGGCGCATCCTGAAAGAAATCGGGACCGAAGTCTCCGGAACATGAAGCATCACAACCGAATTGCTCTGCCCACAGGACACCGGATCGTTTGAACCTCGCGATTCCGGCCTGGATCACGAGGGCGCCGTTGACACTGACTGCAAGGCGCGGTCCGGTCATGCGCCTCAGGCGGGCGGCGAAGGCAAGGCGCGTGCCCTGGACCTGACCGGACGCTGATCGCTGGACCAGCGCCTGCTTCGCCCTGCCGCCCATCGATACGATCCGCGCCGCCATCTGCCGTCCGAAATCCGGCATGCCGGGGGTCAGTGGCAACCTGAGACGCTCGATCGGCGATCTTTCGCGCCATCACCTGCATGGGCTATTGTCGGGGTCGCACGAATGCCGGTACGCGGCAGTCACGGCACCCGCGGACATGATGGAGAGGACCACCAATGACCCAGCCACTTCGCATCGATATCGTGTCCGACGTGATGTGTCCCTGGTGCATCATCGGCTACCGCCAGTTGGCCGAGGCGCTGGCTGCCACAGGCACCGCGCATGAAATCCACTGGCATCCGTTCGAACTGAACCCCGATATGCCGCCGGAGGGGCAGAACGTCCGGGAGCACATTGCCGAGAAATACGGCTCGACGCCTGAACAGTCCGACAAGAGCCGCAAGCAGATGACCGCTCTCGGCGCGGATCTCGGCTTCGAATTCCGCTACACCGACGACATGCGGATGCACAACACGTTCAATGCCCACCAGTTGCTGCACTGGGCCGACACCCAGGGCCGCAAGCACGACCTGAAGCTGGCCCTGTTCATCGCCCATTTCACCGACGGCCGCGACCTTTCCGACGACGCCGTGCTGGCTGACGTGGCGGGGGAGACCGGCCTCGACCGGGCCGAGGCGCTGGCGGTCCTGGCCGATCAGCGCTTCGCATCGGAAGTTCGCCAGATCGAGAACTTCTGGGTTCAGCAAGGCATCCGCGGCGTCCCCGCCGTCGTCCTCGACCGCAAGCACCTGGTCACGGGCGCGCAGGGAGTCGAGAACTACACGAGCATCCTGGGGCAGCTCGCGAAGGGGGCGGGGTGATTCACCTCTACGCTGCCAACCGTCGAGCGCGAACTGCGGCGGAACAACAGCCGCGAGGCGTCAGGACATCTTCGGGGCTGTTCAGCGGTTCGGTTGCGGCTCCCTGAGCCGCTCCCGATAGGTGATGTAGAGTCCCGAAGCGACCACAACTGCCGAGCCGATCCAGGTCCAGAGGTCAGGAATCTCAGCGAAGATCAGGTAGCCGAACAGCCCGGAGACGACGAGCTGAACATAGGTGATTGGTGCCACTACCGATGCAAGGCTGTACTGAAATGCCTTGACCACGAAATACTGTCCAAAGCCACCGAGCACGCCGAGCAGGAAGTACAGGAGCCAGTGCCAGAAAGAGATGGGCCAGACTCCAGGCTCGACCAGGAAAAAGAGACCGGCGGCGACGGCGCCGACCATTGCCGTGTAGGTGATGGTCGTTTCAGGACTGTCGTCTGCAGCGATCTTCCGCGTAAGTATCTGGTAAATGGAAAACATGATCATGTTGGCCACGACCAGGAGCATCGCCCAGTGGTAGCCCGCGCCACCCGGCTGGATGATGATCAATGCCCCGACGAAGCCGACCGCAACCGCCGCCCAACGCCTCGGGCCGACCTTCTCTCCGAGAAAAGGCACGGAAAGGGCGGTAACAACGATTGGCGTCGTAAAGACGATCGCCATGGCCACAGCAAGTTCGAGGTAGCGCAGCGCGTAGACGAAGAATGCCGTCGAGATGAACAGCAGCAGCGACCGCACGAGTTGGATCCCAGTTCGTTTGCTGCGGAACAGGCCGATGCCGTGGAACGGCATGAAGGCGACGATCATGACCAGGAGATGCCCGGCATAGCGGGCCCAGATGATCTGGCCGCTGGGGTAGAAGTCGTTGAGGTACTTCACGCCGGCATTCATCGCTGGCAGCGTCAGGCTCGCCATGAGCATGAATGCAATTCCCAGGAGATTCTCGCGCGGCGTCGGTTCTGCCCGGAAATGATGCTTCGGCCGGACCGCCCTGCCGGATCGCAGCGTGCTCATGATTCAAGCGACGCGAAAGCGTCGGCAGATTCGTCCATCGTCGCGGCCCTCCTCACCCATCGATAGCGCGCGTGGTGGCTGTCAGGCCATGCTGAATGCGCAGAGCTCCCGAACATTGCCCTGTCACCGTTTCGACTGGACTTGTCGCGTTCGAACGGAAGCCAGCCTGAACGGGCAGATGGAGGCCGGTTGTCGGTCAGGGAGTGGATCCGTCCTCACCCTTCGCTTCGGACTGCTCTGTTGCCCAGACACCGGCAGACTCGACGGCAACGGGCGAAGCGGTGGGCAGCACACCCAGATAACGCTCGGTGTCTGCCACCGGAACCGGCGGGCGTCTCGTCATGCGGAAGAGTGCGTAAAGGGCGATGGATCCGAAGGTTGTCCCGAGGACCAGCCAGAAGGCGGATGGCCCGATCTGCTGCATCGCCCAGCCGGTCATCAGTGGCCCCAGGATGGCACCAACACCGAAGGTCAGGATGAGACCCCCGGATGCAGATGGCATGTCTTCGGCCGACAGGAAATCGTTGGTATAGGCCAGGAACAGCGCATAGAGCGGCGTTGTTACACCCCCCGCAAAGAAGGCCGTTGCCATCAGAAGCCAGAGGTTTCCTCCGATGACCCAACTCAGCATGCAGGTTGCAGTGCCGAGGGTGGCCGCGCCAAAGATCAGCTTGCGGCGATCCATTCGATCAGAAAGCCAGCCAATCGGATACTGCAGCAGCAGCGCCCCGCCGAACAGCATTGCAACGAACAGCGAGATCTGTGATGCGGTCAGTCCGATCTTCGTGCCGAAGACCGGGCCCATGCCCGATTGTGTCGCATAGACGCTGCCCAGCAGGAATATCCCGACGGTGCCGAGCGGCGAACGCGCGAACAGCTTGCGCAATGACATGGGACGGGCGACCTCGGTCACCGGTGCCGGACTGACGGACAGCAGAATTGGTGCAAACGAGATCGAGACAAGGATCGACGCAACGATGAAGAGCCCGGCAGTTCCCGCATCTCCAAGGGTCAGCAACCCCTGTGCTCCGATGATGCCCAGCGTCTGTGCGATCATGTAGGCCGACAGCACCTTTCCACGGTTCTCGTTGGTCGCCGCGTCGTTCAGCCAGCTCTCTGCCGCCACGTATATGCCTGACATGCAGAACCCGACAAGCAACCGCAGCAGCACCCAGGCCCATGGTTCGGCCAACAGCGTGAACGCGATCAGTCCGGCGGACATGAAGCTGCCCAGCGCGGCGAAGACGCGCACATGGCCAACCCGCCGGATCAGCGATGGCGTCAGCTGTGCGCCCAGCAGAAAGCCGAGAAAGTACCCGGAAGTGACAATTGCCAGTTCCGGCGACGTGAACCCCTCTATCCCGCCTCGCAGTCCGATGAGCGTGAAGTGCATGCCGTTGCCGAGCATGATCAGCACGATACCCAGAAGGAGTGCCCAGACGCCGCTCAGGACCGTGAACATGAAACGACCTTTTGCCCGTTGAGGTTCGTCTTCGGTATCCGGAGCGTTGCATCAGCCAGGGACCGATGCAACGTCAACAGTGTCAACGGCCTGAATGATGCGGGCATTGCCGGAGCATATCTGATGTGGTCGCGTCTGGCTGTCAGGGGGCGGCAGCGCCCTTTCATAGGCATTGCAACCTTTCTATGCTCCAGAGCGATTGCGGATATGGGGGGGCATCGCGATGGGCTGGATGATCGAAGGCGAACTTGTGGTGAACTGCAACTGCGCGGTCTTCTGTCCCTGCGTCATCTCTCTCGGTCGGCATCCTCCCACGGAAGGCTACTGCCAGGCCTGGTTTGGCTTGAGCATCGACAAGGGCCATTTCGGAAAGACCGATCTTTCGGGCCTGAAGGTGGGACTGCTGCTCGACATTCCAGGCCTGATGTCACGCGGGAACTATACGCTGGCCGGTTATATCGACGAGCAGGCCGACGATGACGCATTCGAAGCGCTGACACAGCTGTTCACAGGGCAGGCAGGCGGTCCTCTGGTTGTCTTCGATGTGCTGGTCAGCACCAATCTCGGTTTCGAACGGGCGCCGATCACGTATGTCGCCGACGGCGCCGCACGGCATATTCAGGTCGGGCAGCACATATGGGGCGATGTCGAGCCCATTGCCGGCAACGATTCTGACCGGCCCGTCACCATCACGAACTCGGAATACTGGCCCGGCCCGGAGATCACCGTGGCCCAGGCGAAACGCGGGCGCGTGCGAGCCTTCGGCAGAATCTGGAACTTCGACGACCGCAGCGCAGAAATCATGCCGATCTCCTGGCAAGGCTAGCCGAAGGGCCGCGTAGATGAATCAGCCCAGTCCGGAACCATCGCGGGACGCTGGCTCGGTCGGCATGCGCACTGGCGAGCGGATCTACCTGCTCAGTGCCATCGCGCTGATCTCCCTGCTTTGCTGGGCCTATCTGCTGGCGGGGGCGGGCATGCAGATGGGCATGCGTGCCGACTGGGATGCTGCCTATGCCGGACTGATGTTCATGATGTGGTGGCTCATGATGGTGGCGATGATGCTGCCCTCCGCCGCGCCCATGATCATGATGTTCGCGAAGCTCAGTCGGCGGCCTGAACACGGCGCATTGCCAGCCTTGCCGGTCGTGCTCTTCACGCTCGCCTATGCCGTGGCATGGGCGGTCTTCAGCATTGTGGCTGTTGGCCTGCAATGGGGCCTGGAGGCCAGCAGCCTGATCTCGCCCATGCTGAAGAGCACGAATGGTGTGCTGAGCGGCGCCATCCTCGTTGCAGCCGGGCTCTACCAGCTTACGCCGCTGAAGCACATGTGCCTGCGCCACTGCCGCTCGCCGCTGCAGTTCGTGCTGGGCCGTTGGCGAAATGGCTTGGGCGGTGCCTGGCGCATGGGGCTCGAGCATGGCGCCTACTGCGTCGGCTGCTGCT
>CAXBNO010000147.1:0-7377 GCA_963976775.1 uncultured Kordiimonadales bacterium | reverse complement strand
AGAAGCGCCATTCCCTCCCGTGGCGTGAAGTTGATGCCCTGGAGGATCTCGCGCTTGATCTCCTGCTCTTCGGCCTCGGGCAGTCGTGGCACCCCGGCTTTGTCCAGCATGTCGCGAACGAACTCGACATGATCCCGCGGCAGCAGGTCATCCGGATCGAGCTTGCTGCCGCCCGTGTCCTCGAGGCGGGAGGGCATCAGGACATCGACGCCGTAGGGGCGCCCTTCGATGTGGCTGTCGATCCAGTCGAGCTCCGCCTCCAGACGTTCCGGGTTCTGGCGCGCCAGACCCAGAATGCCCATGCCGCCCGCTTTCGACACCTCCACGACGACATCGCGGCAGTGGGAAAAGGCGAAGATCGGCACATCGATCCCGAACATCTCGCAGAGACTGTTGTTCATCCGAATCCCTCCCCGGTTTCAGAACGTCGGCGCGAAGGGCCGGAACAGCCGGTCTGCGACGCGCGACCCAGAGTGACCCGTGAGGTGGGCCGCGTCAAACGCCGTGGAGCCGGCACATGCGTGAAGCTGCATCATGGACGCCCCGCCGGTCTCGCCGCATTATCGCGGTCACAGGTTCGCAGGGGAGACATCTGAGGTGGCAAGGGCAACCCGGGCACGCAATCCCGAACAGACGCGACGTGCCTTGCTGGAGGCTGCGGCGAACGAGTTCGCGCAGTACGGCTTCGATGGCGCGCGTGTCGAGCGGATCGTCGGGGCCGCCGGATGCAACATGCGGATGCTCTACCACTACTTCCAGAGCAAGGAGAATCTGTACCTGGAGGTGCTGGAGGCGGTCTACAGCGATATCCGGCAGCGCGAACAGGGTCTCGATCTCGAATCACAGCCGCCCCTCAGCGCCATCAGGCAGCTGACCCGGTTCACCTGGGACCATATCTCCGCGAACCGGCTGTTCATCGACATCGGCCGCAACGAGAACCTGGTCGGCGGACGCTTCATCAGCCAGTCGAAGGCGATCAGTGAGATGTCATCTCCACTGATCCGCCAGATTGCCGGTGTCATCACCAGGGGGCGGGAGAGCGAGGTGTTCCGCCATGATGTCGATGCCCTGCAGCTCTATATCTCGATCGTGGCCTTGAGCGCGCATCATCTCGGCAACGTGCATACGCTCTCAGCCGTGTTCCAGACCGACCTGAGCAATCCCGACTGGATTGCCGAACGGCGCAGACATGTCGAAGTGATGGTGCTGCGCATGCTGGGCGTGGACGATGACGTCGTATCCTGAGTTGCTCTCCGGTCGCTCAACCCTTAAGTAAGTAATCAGTTACTTGAGGAGACAGGCATTGAAGAGCATGGATCAGCGTCTCGAAGACATGGGACTCAGCCTCCCGGCGAGTTGCACCCCGCGCGGAAACTTCCTGCCCTATGACCGGCACGGCGATCTGGTGTTCATGGCAGGACAGATCTGCGAATGGAACGGTGACGTGCCCTACGTTGGGCCGGTTGCCGCACCGGAGCAGGATGTTCCCGCGAACGTCAGCGCCGTCAGTCTGGAGGACGGGCGCAAGGCCGCCGAGATCTGTGCCCTGAACCTGCTCTTCCACATCCGCGACGCCTGCGGAGGTGATTTCGGTCGCCTCGGGTCGGTGATCCGTGTCGGTGGTTTCGTCAACTGCATTCCCGGGTTCGCCCACTCCCCCGCCGTCATCAATGGCGCTTCGGACCTGTTCATCGCCTTGCTGGGTGAGGCCGGTCGCCATGCCCGCACCGCCGTCGGGGTCTCGGGTCTGCCGGCCAATGCCGCCGTCGAGGTGGATGCCGTGGTGTCACTCAGGTCCTGAGCGTCCGGTCAGGACCTCACGGGCGGACAGGAAGGCGCGGCCGTCGCGGGAAGTGCTGTCGCGACATGAAGTGCGGCATCGACCAGGAACCCGTCCCGCCCGGGCGCGGCGGACAGCAGGATGCCCAGCGGCATGCCGTCCGGGTCGCGCCCGGCGGGCAGGGAAACCAGCGGACCGCCCAGCGCCGTCCATGGCGTCAGATACGATTGGTCGCCCGTCGTGGTGAGGCCCTTCGGTGCCGCATCGGGGACCGGACAGGACAACAGCACGTCGAATCCCGACATGGCTGACCAGAAGGCCACCCTTGCGCGTTCGATCCATGTCATGGCGTCGTCGCGCGCGCTGTGCCCGATCACGGCACCATCGGCCAGGCCTCTGGTGAAGAGGGGTTGCAGGAGGTGCTCCCTCCCCCGCACCACGGGCCAGAGATTCGCCGCCATTTCATGCAACATCACGGTCCTGTGCCGGTCGATCAGCGCGGGAAAGGATACCGGCGACGTGACAGGCGAGACCTGGTGACCCTGCGCCGCGAGCAGGCGTGAAACATCAGCCATGACCCTGCGCATCGCGGGGCCGGGCGATTGTTCCGGCACGTTCAGCAGCCCGATACGAAGCGACTGGTCCACTGTCGGCACATGCGGAATGGCGAAATCAGCGGCAAGGACGCCGAAGACCCTGCGCAGCCAGCGGGGGGAAGCGGCGATGACGCCGATGGCATCGAAACTGTGCGACAGCGGTGCCATTCCGGCCTGCGGCAGCACACCCAGGCCCGGCTTGTAGGAAAGCGCGCCACAGTATGTTGCCGGGCGGCACAGCGAACCGGCGGTCTGCGTACCGAGCGCGAACGGCACGACCTGCGCGCCGACCACCGCACCGGAGCCACTGCTTGACCCACCGGGGCTCCGCTCCCGATCAAAGGGGTTGCGCGTCGTGGTCGGGTCGATGAACGCGAACTCGGTGCTGCGTGTCTTGCCGACGGGGACCGCACCGCTGGCGCGCAAGGCCCTGACGACGGGCGCGTCGGCCACTGCCGGTTCCGCATCGGCAAAGGCATTGCTGCCGAACCGCGTCGGCTGCCCCCTGACGTCGATGACATCCTTGACACCGAAAGGAACGCCGGCGAGTGGCCCGCTGGCATCACCGGCCAGGCGCAGGTCCGCCGGGGCTTCCCTGTGGGCCCAGGCATCAAGTGCGGGCTCCCAGCGCGCCACCACGGAGAGATACCTGTTCAGATCGAAACTGTCCGGTGCTTCTGACATCGATGATCCAACGCCTCTCGGTCAACTGTGGACGTGCCGGAAACTGGCACGCTTCTCGCGAGTAAGTAATAAATTACTTACTAAAGGGCCTGGCACAAGCATTTTCTGGGCAATGATGCCCAGGAAATGACCACGGGCAAATCGAGTGCCCTCTATTTGGGCATATGACGCAAGCAAGGAGGGTTGAATGCTTCACGTTGCACGGAATCTACTGGAGACGTCACTCGGGAGATGCACTGTTCTCGTCGGATCGAACAGGGTCCGCGCGCTGGCCGTTGCCGCTGTTGCTGGTCTCGCGGCGCTGCAGCCGGTGAACGCGGCCGAACTGAAGATCCTGTCGAGCTTCAACTCGACGCAGAAGCCGACATATGCCGTGCTGGAACAGTACATCAGGAATGTGGAGGCAATTGGCGGGGATACGGTCACCTTCAGGATCAGCGGGCCGGAAGTCGTGCCGATCTTCGAGCAGCTCCAGCCGGTGTCGTCCGGGGTGTTCGACGCGCTCTATACCCACCCGGTGTTTCACGCCGGCGAAGGCGGTCTGGCGCTGACGGTCGATGCCATCGACGTTGATCCGATCGCGCGGCGGGAGTCGGGTGTCTGGAGCTTCGTTGATGAATTCTACCAGGCGAAGCACGGTCTGAAGATGGTGGCGATGATGTCCGTCAGCATGTACGGCTATCACCTGTTCACGAAGGAACCGCTGTCCGGGGCGGGCGATCTGAGTGGCCGCAAGGTGCGGGGTACCCCGACCTACCATGGTGTCATCCGCGCCCTTGGTGCCGAACCGGTCGTCCTGCCCGGGTCCCAGATCTACTCCGCGCTGCAGAAGGGGATCGTCGAAGGTGCCGGGTGGCCCGCCGCCGGCATGGTCTCGATGAAGCACTACGAGGTCGCGAACTACCGTCTCCGCCCGACCTTCGGCGCGGCGACCCAGCCGGTCTTCGTCAATCTGGAGAAGTGGAACAGCCTGACCGACGAGGAGAAGTCCGTCCTGCTCGAAGCCGGCAAGCTGACCGAACTGCAGATGCCCTGGATCGGCAACCGGATACAGGCGGAAGAGGATGCGAAGCTCGAGGAACTGGGCGTGAAGGTGGAGCAGTTGAGCCCGGCGATGGCCGAGAAGGTGCAGAGCGCCTTCATCAGCAGCATCTGGGAACTCGGAACCGGCTGCTGCGGCGACGCAGCGTCGGAACTGCGGGTGATCGCGCTCAAGGCTGGATTGACGGAGTGATGGCTGGCCTGTGTGATCTTCTGCAGCCAGGGGGTTGCGCCAGGCGATGAGGCAATTGCTGCAGCATCTGTGGTCGGCGGCGGGTTGGAGCCTGTGGTTCCTGCGCGCCGCCGGCTACAATGCTTCCCGGCTGGCACTGGCGGCCATCGTTGTTGCCTTCGCCCTGGAGGTGGTCAGCCGCTACCTGTTCAACGCACCCACGTCCTGGTCGTCCGACCTGGTCTCCTACCTGCTGTGCGTCGTTGTCTTCACGATGATGCCGCACGTCACCGCCAGCGGCAGCCAGGTCGCCGTCACCGTCATGATCGATGCACTGCCGGACCGTCACAGGCAGACCGTAATGCGCCTGATCTACCTGCTGGGCTTTCTCGCCTGCGCCGCGATGGCCTGGTTCGCGGGCGGTGAAACGATGCGGCAGATCGTTCGCGAGATCCAGATGCTGGCCATCCACCCGATCCCGAAATGGTGGGTCTCGGTGTGGATCGGCATCGGTTTCGGGCTTTCGGCGCTGGAGTACCTGCGTCTGGCCTGCACGCGGGACGCCGACCCCGCCCGTTCCCCGGCCCCTTCGGCGGAGGTCTAGAGATGGAGTGGTGGGTCACATTGCTGATCGCCGGCGGCGTCCTGCTCGGCCTGTTCTTCTCCGGCGTCCCGATCTTCCTTGCCTTCCTGATCATCAACGTCGGCGGCGTGATCGCCTTTCTGGGGCCGAACGCCTTCAGCATGATCGTGAATTCGGTGTTCGACACGACAACGACCGCCACGCTGACGGCCATCCCGCTGTTCGTTCTGATGGGGGAAATCCTGTTCCGGTCGGGATCGACCGCGGTGCTGTTCGACGCGGTCGACAGCCTGATCGGCAGGGTGCGGGGGCGGCAGTACGTCCTGGCCATGTCGCTGGCGACGATCTTCGGGGCGCTGTCCGGCTCCAACATGGCCGTGGCCGCAATGATGGGGCGGACCGTCTATCCTGTCATGGCGGGACGGGGCTACGATTCAAAGCTTTCCATCGGGGTGATACTTGCCGGTTCCAGCCTGGCACCGATCATTCCGCCGAGCGTGCTTGCCATCATCATCGCGACCCTTGCCAACGTGTCGGTGGCCGGTCTGCTGGTCGCGGGCCTGCTGCCGGGTCTGATGATCTCCGTCCTCTGCCTCGGCTATGCCCTGATACGCTGCGCCTTCAACCCGTCACTGGCCCCGGGTGCCAGCCGGGATGACAGTGACGGCGTGCCAGCGGACAGCGCCCTTCGCCAGATCCTCAAATGCACGCCGTTCCTGATCATCATCGCGTCCGTCATGGGCTTCATCCTGACCGGTGTCGCCACCCCGTCCGAATCGGCAGCGACCGGGGTTGTTGGTTCGCTCGTCACGGCGGCGATCTTCCGCAAGCTGTCATTGCGGATGATCTGGGAAAGTCTTGGCCAGGCCGCCAGCATCGCCAGCATGATCCTGATCATCATGGCGACATCGACCATGTTCTCGCAGTTGCTGGCCTTCAGCGGCGCGACCGGGCAACTGGCGTCCATGGTTCTCGACTCCCGGCTGTCGCCCGGCGTGATCCTGATCATGATGATGGCCATCGTCTTCCTGTTCTGCATGTTCATCGACCAGGTGGCGCTGATGCTGGTGGTCATTCCGATCTACCTTCCGGTGGTCCAGGCGCTGCAGTTCGATCCGATCTGGTTCTGGCTGCTGATGCTGCTGAACGTGGTCATCGGCGGTATCACGCCCCCGTTCGGCTACGCCATGTTTGCCTTCAAGGGCGTCGTGCCGGATGTCGATCTGCGTGACATCTTCAGGGCCAGCTTTCCTATCGTCGGCCTTTTCATCCTGGCCATGATCATCGTCTACTGGATTCCGGCCATCGCCACGTTCCTGCCGGAGATGCTGTAGCGATCAGGCGCCGTCCGCCCACCGCCCATGCGCAATCCCGTGGTGTACCGCTTGAGCCCGCGCGCTAATGTGCGCCCAGACCGAATTTCATCTGCCGGGGAGCAAGAGCATGAGTGAAGCATGGATCATCGACGCCTGCCGGACACCGCGCGGTGTCGGCAAGTATGGCAAGGGCGCGCTGTCGGAGATTCATCCGCAGCAGCTTGGTGCGACCGTTCTGCGGGCGCTGGCGGAGCGGACCGGGATCAATACCGAGGAAGTGGACGATATCGTCTGGGGCACCAGCGCGCAGGTCAACACGCAGAGCGGTGACCTGGGGCGGATGGCGGCGCTGGATGCCGGCTACAGCATGAAGTCCAGTGGCGTGACCCTGGACCGCTTCTGCGGCTCCGGCATCACCACGGTCAACATGGCCGCAGCCACCATCATGTCCGGCATGGAGGACCTGGTGGTCGCGGGCGGCACGGAGATGATGTCGATGCCCGGCCGGCGCGGCGACGGTCCGGCAACCATGGACCGGGGCAACAAGCGGCTCCGGGCACATCACCCGCAGACGCATCAGGGCATCTGCGCCGATGCCATCGCGACGCTGGAAGGCATCAGCCGCGAGGCGCTGGACGAACTCGGCTATCACAGCCAGCAGCGCGCCGCGCAGGCGATTGCCGAAGGCCGGTTCGACAGGAGCCTGGTGCCGGTCCATCACGAGGACGGGACGCTGGCACTGGATCGGGAGGAATATCCCCGGCCGCAGACCACCCTGGCGGACCTGGCCAACCTGAAGCCCGCATTTGCCGCAATGGCCGACCAGCCGGTGGACGATGACGGCACCACCTACCGCAGCCTGGTGCTGCAGAAGTTTCCGGACCTGGACATCAACTTCGTGCATCACGCGGGCAACTCGTCCGGCGTGGTGGATGGTGCGGCGGCAATCCTGCTCGCCTCCCCGGACTATGCGAAGGCGCACGGCCTGAAGCCCAGGGCGCGGATCGTGGCCACCGCGAACATGGGCGACTGCCCGACGCTGATGCTCAATGCGCCGGTCCCGGCGGCCCGCAAGGTGCTGCAGCGCGCCGGGCTGACCATGGACGATATCGACCTGATCGAGATCAACGAGGCCTTTGCCGTGGTGGCGGAGAAGTTCATCCGTGACCTCGACCTGGACCGGGAGAAGGTGAACGTCAACGGCG
>CAXBNO010000146.1:0-7405 GCA_963976775.1 uncultured Kordiimonadales bacterium | reverse complement strand
GACACCCGGAACGACCGGACCGTCTGCGCGCCGTGTTTCATGCCATTGACGAGACCGGTTACCCCGACCTTGTAAGGCGGGAGGCACCGCTGGCCACCGATGCGCAACTCGCACTGGCCCATTCCGATGCCTACGTGCAGAGGCTCAATGCCGCGATACCGGCAAGCGGGCGGCGCAATCTGGACCCTGACACGGTTGTCTCACCGGGATCGGCCGAGGCCTCTCGGCGGGCAGCGGGTGCCGTCATTGCCGCCGTCGATGCGGTCTTCGCCGGGGATGCCGACAATGCCTTCTGCGCGGTTCGCCCGCCCGGTCACCATGCGGAGCCGGATCGCGCCATGGGATTCTGCCTGTTCAACAATGCCGCGATCGGTGCCCTGCATGCGCGTCAGGCGCACGGGATACGGCGGGTGGCAGTGGTGGATTTCGACGTGCATCACGGCAACGGAACCCAGGCCCGGTTCCGCGATGATCCTGAACTGATGTACCTGTCCTCCCACCAATGGCCGCTCTATCCGGGGACAGGCGCGGCACACGAGACCGGTATCGCAGACAATCTGGTCAACCTGTGTCTGGAGCCGACTGCGGGGACAGGGGAATTCCGGCGCGCCTGGTCCGAGACCGGCCTGCCGCGACTGCGGGCCTTTGCGCCGGAACTGGTGATCATCTCCGCCGGATTCGACGGGCATGAACGCGATCCGCTGGCCAGTCTGAACCTGACCGATGCCGACTATGGCTGGATCACCGGCGAAATCATGACCATCGCCACGGAATGTTGCGACGGTCGCCTTGTTTCGGTGCTGGAGGGAGGGTACGACCTTGATGCCCTGCAATCGGCGACACGCGTCCATGTCTCGACGCTGCAGGGTGAAACAGCACCGCTGACGGAGGGATCATGACAGACGAACCGGCCATGCCTGAAGACATAGCGGCCCTGAGTTTCGAGGCCGCGCTGGCGGAACTTGAAACAATCGTCCAGAGGCTCGAGTCGGGTTCCGTCGATCTGGAGAAATCCATCGACATGTATGCCCGTGGCAGCCTGTTGAAGGCCCATTGTGAAACAAAGCTGAAGGCCGCCGAGGCACGGGTCGAGAAGCTGGTGATCAGTCCGGATGGCCGCCCCGGCGATGCGGTTCCGTTCGAAACGGACTGACGGCTGATGTCCGAAACGCAACTGGCGACCGCCCTGGCCGGCGTGGCACAGGCGGTAGAGGCCGAGATTGACCGGCTGCTGCCCCTGCCCGCCACTCTGGAGGCCCGGGTCCACGCGGCAATGCGCTATGCGCTGTTTGCGGGCGGCAAGCGCCTCCGTCCCTTCCTGGTGATGACGAGCGCCGATCTGCTGGGCGTCCCGGTGGAGAACGCGATACGCGCCGCTGCCGCAGTCGAGATGGTGCACACCTATTCCCTGATCCATGACGACCTGCCCGCCATGGACGACGATGACCTGCGACGTGGCAAGCCGACCTGTCACCGGGAATTCGACGAGGCAACGGCGATACTGGCAGGCGACGCACTGCAACCGCTCGCCTTCCGGGTGCTGGCCGAACCGGAGACCGACCCGGACGCGGAAATCCGCATGGAGCTGGTCCGCACGCTTGCCGATGCCATCGGTGCAGACGGCATGGTCGGCGGACAGATGATCGACCTGCAGGCCGAGACCGAAACCTACGACCTGGCGCAGATCACGCGCCTGCAGGACCTCAAGACCGGCGCCCTGATCTCCTGGTCCGTCGAGGCCGGGGCCATTCTGGGACGCGCAACCAGAGCGGAGCGCATCGCACTGGCGAGCTATGGCCTGGAGATCGGTCTCGCCTTCCAGATCGCGGACGATCTGCTGGATATCGAGGGCGATGTGGCGCAGATGGGCAAGGCCGTTGCCAAGGATGCCGATGCGGGCAAGGCCACCTTCATTGGTCTGCTTGGGGTCGAGGGCGCGCGGAATCGCGCAGCCGAACTGGTGGATTCAGCGGTTGCACGCCTTGATTTGTTTGGCCAAAACGCCTTTCTATTAAAAGACATCGCGCGTTTCATGATCGAACGCCGATCCTGAAGGCCGACCGTTGCGACACTGCCGCCGCAACGGAACGCGCCACCGGGAACAATCATGGGAGGCCATGCTTGGCCGACACATCCAAGACGCCACTGCTCGACACGATCAACTGCCCCGCTGATCTGCGCACGCTGGAACCATCCAGACTGCGTCAGCTTGCCGATGAATTGCGAACGGAAACAATTGATGCCGTCTCCGTTACCGGTGGGCACCTGGGTGCCGGTCTGGGCGTGGTCGAGCTGACCGCCGCCCTGCACTACGTCTTCAACACGCCGGACGACAAGCTGATCTTCGACGTCGGGCACCAGTGCTACCCGCACAAGATCCTGACCGAACGGCGAGACCGTATCCGCACACTGCGCGCGGCCGGCGGGCTCTCCGGATTCACCAAGCGGGCAGAGAGTGCCTACGATCCCTTCGGCGCGGCCCATTCATCGACGTCGATCTCCGCCGGACTGGGCTTCGATGTAGCGCATCAGATGCTGGGCCAGCCGCACCGCGTCGTCTCCGTGATCGGCGATGGTTCCATGTCCGCAGGCATGGCCTATGAGGCAATGAACAATGCCGGTGGCATGAAGAGCCGCATGGTGGTCATCCTGAACGACAACGACATGTCGATCGCGCCGCCGGTTGGCGCGATGAGCGCCTATCTCTCCCGCCTGATCTCCGGAAAGCCCTATCTCAGCCTGCGCCAGGTCGGCAAGCAACTGGCGCAGAAGTTCCCCCGCTCCTTCGAGAAGATGGCAGAGCGGGCGGAAGAGTTCGCGCGCGGCATGCTGACCGGCGGCACGATGTTCGAGGAGATGGGATTCTACTACGTCGGTCCCGTGGACGGTCACAACATCGACCACCTGCTGCCGGTGCTGGAGAACGTGCGAGACGCGAAGCATGGCCCGATCCTGGTGCATGTGGTCACCGAGAAGGGCAAGGGCTACCCGCCTGCGGAGCAGTCCGCAGACAAGTATCACGGCGTCGCGAAGTTCGATGTCGTCACCGGCACCCAGATGAAGGGCAAGTCGAACGCGCCCGCCTATACCAAGGTCTTCGCCAATGCCCTGGTGCAGCAGGCGGAGAAGGACGAGCGGATCGTCGCCGTCACCGCCGCCATGCCCTCCGGCACCGGTCTGGACATCTTTGGCAAGGCATTTCCGTCGCGGACCTTCGACGTCGGCATCGCGGAGCAGCACGCCGTGACCTTCTGCGCCGGGATGGCGGCAGGGGGCCTGAAACCCTTCGCCGCGATCTATTCGACCTTCCTGCAGCGCGGCTACGACCAGGTCGTCCATGACGTCGCGATCCAGCGCCTGCCGGTGCGTTTCGCCATCGACCGGGCCGGACTGGTGGGCGCGGACGGCCCGACCCACGCAGGGTCATTCGACATCACCTATCTCGCCACCCTGCCCGGCTTCATCGTCATGGCGGCGGGGGACGAGGCCGAACTGGTCCACATGGTGGCGACAGCGGCGGAGATCGACGACCGGCCCTCCGCCTTCCGCTTCCCGCGGGGTGAGGGTGTTGGCGTGGAGATGCCGCAGGCGGGCGTACCGCTGGAGATCGGCAAGGGACGTATCCTGCGCGAAGGCACCTCAGTGGCGATCCTGTCCTTCGGCGCACGACTGGCGGAAGTGCTGCAGGCCGCCGACGATCTGGCCGCCATGGGCCTGAGCGCCACTGTCGCCGATGCCCGCTTCGCCAAGCCGCTGGACGAGGATCTGATCGCCCGTCTGGCACGGGAGCATCCGCTGCTGGTCACCATCGAGGAAGGCGCGGTCGGCGGCTTCGGCAGCCATGTGCTGCAGTTCCTGGCGACCCATGACCTGCTGGACGGGCTGAAGGTGCGTCCCATGGTTCTGCCGGACAGATTCATCGATCAGGACAAGCCGGAGAAGATGTACGATCAGGCCGGGCTGAACGCGCCGCAGATCGTCACCACGGTGATTTCCGCCCTGGGCATCGACGCCCATGCCACAGCCCCTGCCCGTGCCTGACCCGGGCGCGCACTGATCCGCTGCGCGGCCCTTTCCTTCCGCCGGGCCATGACGCATATTGGGGGTGAATGTTCACGTTGTGGTCCCATGACCTGACCACGGAAATCTTGGCGCGGAATTGATATGGCAACCTCACTGGGCGAGCTCGACAGCACCTTCAAGCATGCCCTGATGGAGGCGGAGGCCCCGATCTGGCTGCCGGAGCGAGCCGACCGTCCGCTGAAGACCGAAGGCGGCAAGGCGCTCAGGATCGTCTCCGACTACGAACCCGCCGGTGACCAGCCGCAGGCCATCGCCGAACTGGTTGCGGGTGTCCGGGCCGGGGACCGCGATCAGGTGCTGCTGGGCGTGACCGGCTCCGGCAAGACCTTCACCGTCGCGCATCTGATTCAGGAGGTGCAGCGCCCCGCCGTCATCATGGCGCCGAACAAGACCCTGGCGGCGCAGCTCTACGGCGAGATGAAGTCCTTCTTCCCCGACAATGCGGTGGAGTACTTCGTCTCCTACTACGACTACTACCAGCCGGAGGCCTACGTGCCCCGGACCGACACCTATATCGAGAAGGACGCGTCCATCAACGAACAGATCGACCGGATGCGCCATTCCGCCACCCGATCCCTGCTGGAACGCGATGACGTCATCGTCGTGGCCTCGGTCAGTTCGATCTACGGCATCGGCTCTGTCGAGACCTATTCCGACATGACCATGAACATCACCAAGGGGGACCGCGTCGATCAGCGCGCCCTGCTGGGTCGACTGGTGGAACTGCAGTACAAGCGCAACGATACCGCGTTCGCGCGTGGCGCCTTCCGCGTGCGCGGTGACACGGTGGAGGTCTTCCCCAGCCACCAGGAAGACCGCGCCTGGCGCTTCTCCCTGTTCGGCGACGAACTGGAGGAGATCGTCGAGTTCGATCCGCTGACCGGAGAGAAGGCGCAAAGTCTCGACAGCGTGAAACTCTATGCCAACAGCCACTACGTGACGCCGCGCCCGACGCTGCAGCAGGCGGTGAAGGAGATCAAGATCGAGCTGGCCGTGCGGCTGGAGCAGCTGAACGCGGAGGGCAAGCTGCTGGAGGCGCAGCGGCTGGAACAGCGCAGCCTGTTCGACATCGAGATGATGATGGCCACCGGTTCCTGCCCCGGCATCGAGAACTATTCGCGCTATCTGACCGGTCGTCCGCCCGGTGCGCCACCCCCCAGCCTGTTCGAATACATCCCCGAAGAGGCCCTGCTGTTCATCGACGAGAGCCATGTGACAGTGCCGCAGGTCGGCGGCATGTTCCGGGGCGACTTCCGCCGCAAGTGGACGCTGGCCGAGTTCGGCTTCCGGCTGCCGTCCTGCGTCGACAACCGCCCGCTGAAGTTCGATGAATGGAATGCCATGCGACCCCAGACGGTCTTCGTTTCCGCCACCCCCGGTGCCTGGGAACTGGAGCGGACGGAGGGCGTGATCGTCGAGCAGGTGATCCGCCCCACCGGGCTGGTCGATCCCCCCTGCATCATCCGTCCCGTCGCCACCCAGGTCGATGACCTGATGGCGGAAGCGCGGACCTGCGCGGAGAAGGGTCAGCGTGTGCTGGTCACCACCCTGACCAAGAAGATGGCCGAGGATCTGACGGAGTATCTGCACGAGAACGGCGTGAAGGTGCGCTACCTGCATTCCGACATCGACACGCTGGAGCGGATCGAGATCATCCGCGACCTGCGGCTGGGTGTCTTTGACGTGCTGGTGGGCATCAACCTGCTGCGGGAGGGGCTGGATATTCCCGAATGCGGCCTGGTTGCCATTCTGGACGCGGACAAGGAAGGCTTCCTGCGCTCCGAGACCTCCCTGATCCAGACCATCGGACGCGCGGCGCGCAACCTGGATGGCCGCGTCATCCTCTATGCCGACAGGATGACCAACAGCCTGACCCGGGCGCTGGCGGAGACGGAGCGCCGCCGCACCAAGCAGCAGGCCTACAACGAGGCGCACGGCATCACGCCGGTCTCCATCCGCAAGAACATCTCCGACGTCATGCAGTCGGTCTATGCCCGCGACAGCCTGACCGTCGATGTCGACGACGATCAGAAGCTGCTGACCGGCAAGGACCTGAAGGCCCATATCGCCGATCTGGAAACCCGGATGCGCGAAGCCGCCGCCGATCTGGAGTTCGAGGAAGCCGCCCGCCTGCGCGACGCCATCAAGCGGCTGGAAAGTGCCGAACTGGAAATCCTCGCCGACCCCATGGCCCGCCCCAAGGGCCTGGCGGAAGCCATGGCCTCCTATGCCCCCGGTGCCACAAAGACCGGCCAAGCCAAGGTGAAGGGCGGCGGTGCCAGCAAGTACGGCCAGGGCCGCACCAAGTCCGGCCGCCCCGGCGCAAGACCGAGCGTCAAGAGCCGGAAGCGGTAGCGGGCTCGAACGGGTTCACCCCGCGTTCGGATGCCCCTCCGGCCAGCCGCCGTCGTAGGCGGTGCCCTGGTCGCCGAGGTGGGCGAGACGGAAGCCGATGGGGCGTTCCAGTTCTTCCAGGCAATGGCCGATCAGGCCTGCCGTCCGGCAGAGGATGGAGATGCCCTTCAGCGCGTCGGGCGGGAAATCGAGATCCAGCAGGATCGCCGGAAGTGGGCCATTCACATTCAGCACCAGCTTGCGGCCATAGATTTCCTCGGCGACGGCACGGGCGGCCCGCAGGAAGGCGACATGGTCGCCGGAGGCCCCACGAGCATCCGCCAGTTCCAGCAACTTCTCCGCACGCGGATCGACGGGGCGGTGAACCGGATGGCCGAAGCCGGGCAGGAATGCCTTCCGGTCGCGCAGGTCCTGCACCATGGCGCGAGCAACCGCGTCGATATCCTCACCCGCGCGGACACGGGCAACACCTTCCCGGTAGAACCTGCCCGCGACTTCCGCGGAACCAAGAATGACCGAGCCGCAGCCCAGAATCCCGGCCGCAACCGCGCCCTGCATGGCATCCGGACCGGCCTGCAGCGTCATCCGCGCGGCCTGCGCGGACGGTGTCAGCCCATGCTCGGCCAGCGCCACCAGTACGGCGTTGAGGAAGAACGACTGGTTCTCCGTCGGCATCCTTCCCGTCAGATGCAGGAAGAAGAAGTCGGTGAAGTCCACCTTCCCGATCAGGTCCTCGCACAGGTCCCTGCCCCGGATCGTGACGCTCTCCGCGTCCGCCTTCGCAATTGCCGACGCGCCTGCGCCCTTGTCACCCATCATGTCGCGGTACTCCCCTCACCACCTTCCGCGCCGTAGAACACGACCCAGGTCTCGAAATCATCCGTGAAGTCCTCGAACCGGTGTTCGGCATTCGCCGGTGCGAACAGCACGTCACCAGGTCCGAACGGCACGCGGTCCCCGTTCATGA
>CAXBNO010000145.1:0-7419 GCA_963976775.1 uncultured Kordiimonadales bacterium | reverse complement strand
CGGGAGGGGGAGAGGGGCGGAACGGTCCCAAGACAGCCCGGCCGGGGTCCGCAAACGACTCAGACGACAGACAGAACCATCACGGCTGCGGCGCAATCCGCAGCCGTGGCTGATTCAGGGGGCCTGTGAACGACAGGATCGTCTTCCGATCGTCGGCCTCGGGGGTCTCCAGCAGAGCCTCCAGATCCAGTGTCCAGTCGGCGATATCGGCATTGCCGCGCCAGGTGGTGAGGGCCGCGCCAGCGGCGATGCTGATCGGCGCGACGGGTGTGATGATGCCTTCCCGGATATTCAGGCCGGAGCGGAACCCGGCGAGGCCGGTCCGGCCGCCGCGCAGGGCGGCCTCCGAAGCGTCGGCGCTTGTGACCTGCAGCCATGCCGGAACATCAATGCCCTGAAGCACAGCCGACTGCATCGCAAGGTGTACGTCCCCCTCCGTTGCGCGGGCCATGTCGAAGGGGGCGACACCACGGGCACGCAGGTCGAGATCCAGGTCCCCGCGTCCGGCAATCACGTCGGTCGCCGTGGCCAGGGTGATCAGGGCGCCGATATCAGCATCCCGCCAGGCGAGGTCCAGGTCCAGTTCCGGTCGGGTGCCGCCGGTCAGGCGCAGCGTGCCCCGCACGTCTCCATCCACCATGCGCGCCCTCAGATCCGGGATCGCAAGCGATCCGGCCTCCAGCCTCGCCGACCCGGCGAGATCGTGCAGGGTCAGGCCGCGTAGTTCCAGCCGATCCAGCCGCAGCTCCAGCGTGCCCTGCATGCGTGTCATCCAGAGCAGGTCGAGCGGGGCGCGCGACCAGCGCCGTGCCGTATCGGACTGCAGCGCGGCAAGTGCGGCGCCACTGTCCGCTGCCGGCAACAGGGGATCGAGTGCAATGGTGCCCGCCGTCAGTGAGCCGGTCAGTTGTTGCAGCCTGTCGTCCCAGCGCAGGTCGCCCATGAGGCTGAGTGGTGCGGACCCGAGCTCCATGCCGCTGATCTCCAGCACCCCCGGCTCGATCATCAGGGTGCCAAGTATCTCCACCGGCCCGGTACTGGCCACCATCGGCGACAGATCAGGGAACAGCGCCACGGCCAGCGACGAAAGGTTCTGGTGCCGCAGCACGACGCCACCACGGAACCGCCGCTGGTCCGCAGGACCGCTGATGCTGCCATCCAGTTCCATCCGGGCCGACAGGGCATCGACATGACCCAGCAGGCGGTAATCGTCGACCGTGCCGTCGAGCCGCAGGTTGGCCACCATCGTGTCGTCGAGATGGTCAGGCCAGCGCAGGTCGGGGAACAGCAGGTCCAGCCCCGGCAGCAGGCGCGCGCGATCCACTGCCACCGTCAGATCGAAGCGCGGATCGGTCAGCCAGTCGGCCGCGCTGCCCTCCACCGCCAGTCGCGCGGTCGACAGCTCGATCCGGCTGGTCAGCCGCACCGCATCACGGGAACCTTCAAGGCTGAAGCCGGTCTCGAACGTCCCGAACCGCGCGGCGACACCGTCCAGCGGCAGGCCGAAGGCCAGCAGCACCGCGCGCAGGTCCTCTCCGGCGCTGGTCCCATTGAGGGCAAACCGGGGATCTTCCGGATTGTCCAGCGATCCGTCCAGCGTCAGTCGCGCGCCCCCCGGCAGGTAGAGTTGCAGACCGTTGAGGGAGAGCTGTCCGCCGATCAGGCTCGCGTCCAGCGTCAGGTCGCTGTAGGTGCGCCCGTTCAGCCAGAGCTGATCCACGGCGAGTCGGCTGTTGGTATCCAGATCACCGAGGAAGCTGATGTCCGGCGGGCCATCCACACCGCTGATGCGGCGCACATGGCCCTCCAGTCCCAGCGCCTGCAGGTAGGCATCGGCGTTCAGCTGATCGACGCGCAGGTCGAGACTGAAGGAGGGGCGATCGCGCACGGCAACGGCGAATCCGCCGCTGACGCGGGACCGGTCCAGCCGCATGTCCAGCCCATAGGCCTGTATCACGTCATCGGTGGCGCTGATGGTGGCGGTGATGCTGGCGTTGCGCAGCCTGTCCGCCGCCCGGTCCGTGACCGGCAGCCCGGCCCAGTCCAGCAGCGCGCGCAGATTGTCGGTCGCGGCCTCCAGGGTGCCGTCCAGGCGCGGATGCCCGGTCGGGGTGCGCAGCTTGCCGGTGAAGGCCAGATCCGACCCGCCCGGCAACAGCGTGCTGAGCCGACCGATCGTCAGTTCCCCCCGTGAAAGTGCCGCGTCGAAGGCGAACTGGCGCATCTGGCTGCCGCCGAGGGAAACCACGCCCACATCCAGGCGCAGCGCCGCCGTGATCCCTGTCGGCAGTGTCGGTCCGGGGGTGCCGTCGCCGGACAGCAGCGGCGCGGCGCGGCGCAGCAGGTCATCGCCGTTCAGTTGCTCGAAACCGATGCTGACATCCAGAACCGGTGCATCCCCGGCACCCGGTCCGGCGGGCAGGGTGGCGGTGACCCGGCCGCGACCCTCGATTCCGGCTATGTCGAAGGTCATCTTCTCCAGGACCGCGCCATCACCGGTGAAGGTCATGTCGCCATTGACATTGCCCGGTACGGGATCGGGAATCCGACCATCGGTCAGGTCGATGCCGAGCAGGCGCAGGCTGGCAAGCAGGTCAGGGGTTTCTGCCGTCAGGGAGCCGCGCATCCGGTCCGGTGCAGCAGGCGTGACCTTGCCCCGGAACGTCGCCGTGCCACCTGTTTCATCGTTCAGGACCACGGACAGGCGGGTCCCGCTCTCCGGGGCGGTCGCATTGACCTCCACCGCCAGCGGCAGTCCGACCATGCGACCGGTCATGCGCAGGGTCGGCGGTATGCCTTCCTGTTCGGCCTCCAGCGTGCCGGCCATTTCCGTCAGGGTGACATCGACACCGGTTCGGGCGTTCTTCAGGCCGATCATCCCGCCGACGAAATCCACGTGCCGGATCGGTGCATCGGCGGCCGGCCGGACAGCGCCATCGTCCCCCGGCCGACCCGGCATCCCGGTCAGTTGCGCGATCCCCGCATGATTGCGTCTGCCATTCGCCAGGGTCACCAGATTGAGCTGCGGGCTGATCAGGGTGACCCGGTTGGCCACCACATCACCCAGCAGCAGGTTGGTGATCGACAGGCGGATATCGACGGCGCGGGCCAGCATGACCGGCGGCAGGTCACTTTCCGTCGATTGCACCGCCACAGCCTCCGCCCGCAGCCGCGGGGTGGGCAGCAGGCGAAACCCGATGGGGCCGTCCAGCGTCACGGGCTGTCCCAGCAAGGCACGGGCCTGCCGGGCAATCGTGTCGCGATGGCTTTCCGCATCGATCAGGAAGGGCGCGGCGAAAAGGCCGCCAACAACCAGCACGGCAAGTCCGGCAAACGCGGCGAGCAGACCTCTCATGACCGGTACCTCATGACCGGTGCCTCATGCCTGTTTCACCCTGTTGCCGACCACCGTGTCGTTTCCATACGCCATTCAGCCTGTCCGTTCCTGTTCCTGTCGGCGCCAGAGCCCGAAGCGTCCTTGTAGCGCCATTGATGGTGATGATCGACACCATGCCGGTTGCAGACCTTGCGTCAACGGGACTTTCAGCTAAGCTTTTTGCTGAATGACAGGGGGTTGGCATTCAGACTGCGCGGAACGTGTGTTTCAACGCATTGATGCCCGGACCACGGGTCTGGTCCGGTGCCGGGTGGATTTGCATCGAATGCGGGCCAGGACGGTCACAGGGGTGAAGCCATGGCAGAGCTGATCAATCTCCGTCGCGCGCGAAAGAACCGTGACCGCAGGGCCAAGGCCGCGCAGGCTGCGGAGAACAGGATACTTTTCGGACGAACGGATGCCGAACGGCGGCGTCAGGAAGCCGAAAGCAACAGGCGTCAGGACTTGCTGGATGGCAAGCGGCTGGCGAAAGGGGAAACGGAACAGGACGGGGGGTAACCTTGCCCGCTCCGGGTCTTGGGGTTTCGCGGTACGGGATGCCGCATTGGAGGGTTGAACAATGAAAGCTTCGGATCTTTTTGTACGCTGTCTGGAGGAAGAGGGTGTCGAGCGCATCTTCGGTGTGCCGGGTGAGGAAAACGCGGACACCATGATCTCGCTGCTCGACAGCAAGATCGATTTCATCCTGTGTCGGCATGAGCAGGCCGCGGCCTTCATGGCTGATGTCTATGGCCGCCTGACGGGCAAGGCGGGTGTCTGCCTCGCCACCCTGGGCCCGGGCGCGACGAACCTGGTCACGGGCATTGCCGACGCCAACATGGACCGTGCGCCGCTGGTCGGCATCATCGGCCAGGCCGGCACCTATCGTCTGCACAAGGAAAGCCATCAGAACATGGACTCCATCGCCATGTTCCGTCCGATCACCAAGTGGGCGCAGACCGTGTCCAATGCCGGTGCCATCCCCGAGATCGTGCGCAAGGCGTTCAAGGTCGCCGAGCAGGAGAAGCCGGGCGCGGTGCTGATCGAACTGCCGGAGGATCTGGCCAAGAACGATGTGCCGGAAGCCGCCGCCAAGCCGATGAAGCCGGTGCGGACCCGTCGTCCGGGTGCCGACCACAAGGCGATCAAGGAAGCCGTCGATGTCATTCTGGCGGCGAAGAATCCGATGATCCTGGCCGGTAACGGTGCCATCCGGAAGCGTGCCGCGGCGCAGCTTGCCATCATGGCGGAGAAGCTGGGTATCGGCGTCATCAATACCTTCATGGGCAAGGGCGCGGTGCCGAGGTCGTCGGAATACTGCCTGTTCACCATGGGCCTGCAGGGCAAGGATCACGCGAACGTCGCCATCGACGCCTGCGACACGATCATTTCCGTCGGTTATGACCTGGTCGAATACAGCCCGAGCCACTGGAACAAGACCAAGGGCAAGAAGATCGTGCATATCGACTTCTGGCCGGCCGAGGTCGATACCGACTATGACGCCACCGTCGATGTGCAGGGCGATATCGCCGATGCGCTCTGGCAGGTGAACAAGGAACTGGATGACCGGGGCGTTTCCAAGCCGCCGTTCGACATCGCCAAGGTCCAGCCGCTGCGCCAGCGCATCCTGGACGACTTCGCGATGGAGAAGGACTCCGATGCCTTCCCGATGAAGCCGCAGAAGGTTCTCTGGGACGTGCGCGAGGTCATGGGCGAGGAAGACATCCTGCTGTCGGACGTGGGTGCCCACAAGATGTGGATCAGCCGCTACTACCAGTGCGATACGCCGAATACCTGCCTGATCTCCAACGGCTTCTGCACCATGGGCTTCGCGATGCCGGGCTCCATCGGCGCCAAGTTTGCCAGGCCGAACAGCCGTGTGCTGGCGATCAACGGTGATGCGGGCTTCATGATGAACGTGCAGGACATCGAAACCGCCGCGCGGCTGAAGCTGAACGTGGTCTGGATGGTCTGGTGCGACAGCGAGTACGGCCTGATCAAGTGGAAGCAGCAGAACCAGTTCGGTGGCAAGCATTCGGAGCTGAAGTTCACCAACCCGGACTTCGCCATGATGGCGAAGAGCTTCGGCATCTGGGGCCGCAACCTGACGTCGGCAGCCGAGCTGAAGCCGGCGCTGGAGGAAGCCTTCCAGCAGGATGGCCCGGCGCTGATCGCACTGCCGATCGACTACGCCGAGAACGTGAAGATGACCAAGCGTCTGGGCGAGATCGACGCCGTCATCTGATCCGATCCGTGTCGGGGCGGTGCCGCTGGCATCGCCCCCCGCACGACAGGAATGAAAGACCGGTCGCGACTTCTGTCATGGCCGGTTTTTTCTTGCCGCGCCGTGATGTGTCCCGTCAGCGATGGTTGACGCAATTCACGTGCGTTTTCCCGCTGTTCGCTTGACCTTTCACGGCTCCACTCTAAAAGAGCGCAGGTAACTCCGAACCGCTCTTTGACCGAAGGAGAGAGCCGATGACCACCCAGGCCCAGGCCGCGATCAACGTCACCTTGCCCGACGGCAATGCCCTGACGTTCGAGCGGACGCCGACCGGTCTGGATGTGGCAGCGGCCATCGGACCGGGCCTGGCCAAGGCCGCGCTGGCGGTCAGGATCGACGGCGAGCTGCGCGACCTGAAGCGACCCATCGAGAAGGATGCGCAGATCGAGATCGTGACCGCGAAGTCGCCCGACGACATGGTGCTGCCCCTGCTGCGCCACGACGCGGCGCATGTGCTGGCGCAGGCGGCGCAGGAGCTGTTCCCCGACACCCAGGTCACCATCGGCCCGTCGATCGAGAACGGCTTCTACTACGATTTCGCCCGCGACGAGCCCTTCACGCCGGAGGATGTCGAGGCGATGGAGCAGCGGATGCACGAGATCGTGGACCGCGACCTGCCCATCGAACGCTCGGTCTGGGCGCGCGATGACGCCATCCGGCATTTCCGCGACATGGGCGAGCTCTACAAGGCGGAGATCATCGAGGATCTGCCGGAGGACGAGCCGATCTCCATCTACGCCCAGGGCGACTGGATGGACCTGTGCATCGGCCCGCATCTGGCCTCCACCGCGCGGCTGGGCCATGCCTTCAAGCTGACCAAGCTGGCCGGTGCCTACTGGCGCGGCGATTCCCGCAACCCGATGCTGCAGCGGGTCTATGGCACCTGCTGGCGCACGGACAAGGAGCTGAAGGCCTACCTGACCATGCTGGAGGAGGCGGAGAAGCGCGATCACCGCCGCCTGGGACGCGAGATGTCGCTGTTCCACATGCAGGAGGAAGCGCCGGGCATGGCCTTCTGGCACCCGAAGGGCTGGACCTTCTATCTGGCGCTGGAACGCTACATGCGCCAGCGGCTGGATGCGGCCGGCTATCGGGAAGTGAAGACGCC
Source organism: uncultured Kordiimonadales bacterium (assembly GCA_963976775.1). GTDB lineage: Bacteria > Pseudomonadota > Alphaproteobacteria > Minwuiales > Minwuiaceae > Minwuia. The sequence continues at coordinate 651 of CAXBNO010000145.1, read as the reverse complement.
GCAGCTTGTCGACCGGAAACTCTGGGAGGCCTCCGGCCACTGGGAGAAGTTCCGCGAGCACATGTTCACCTCCGACGCGGACGAGCGGAACTATGCGCTGAAGCCCATGAACTGTCCGGGGCACGTGCAGATCTTCCGTCAGGGACTGAAGAGTTATCGCGACCTGCCGATGCGCATGGCGGAATTCGGCTGCTGCCACCGCTATGAGCCGTCGGGCGCGCTGCACGGCCTGATGCGGGTGCGCAACTTTACCCAGGATGACGCCCACATCTTCTGCGCCGAGGACCAGATCAACAGCGAGAGCGCGATCTTCTGCGACCTGCTGACCACGATCTACAAGGACTTCGGCTTCGAGGACGTGCGGGTGAAGTTCTCCGACCGGCCGCCCGTGCGCGCCGGGTCCGACGAGACCTGGGACAAGGCGGAGGCGGCGCTGCGCGAAGCCATCGAGGAAGTGGGCCTGCCCTACGAGATGAACCCCGGCGAAGGCGCCTTCTATGGCCCGAAGCTGGAGTTCGTGCTGCGGGACGCCATCGGTCGCGACTGGCAGTGCGGCACGCTGCAGGTGGACTTCGTGCTGCCGGAGCGGCTCGACGCCAGCTATATCGGGGAGGATGGCGACCGCCATCGTCCGGTGATGCTGCATCGGGC
>CAXBNO010000144.1:0-7440 GCA_963976775.1 uncultured Kordiimonadales bacterium | reverse complement strand
TGGAACGAAAGCCACTGGCAGAACGAACGTTTCAATGTGCTGCTGCGTCAGGCGAAGGCGGAACTGGACCAGGAGAAGCGGGCCGAGATGTATCGCGAGATGCAGGTCCTGGCGCGTGACGATGGCGGGACCATCATTCCGATGTTCACCAACTTCGTCTATGCCCGCCGCAAGAACGTCATGCACGGTCCTGACCTGGCGGCCAGCTGGCAGGTTGACGGTGCCCGCGGCATCAGCCGCTGGTGGTATGAGGGCTGACACGGAACTGATGCAGCCCGGAAATCCGCCGGGCAGCGCAGGATTGGGCAGGCCCCCGGGAGTGATCCCGGGGGCCTGTTCTTTTCCGGGAACCGACATTTGCGCCGGTCCCGGTGATGGCAATGTCATGTCGCAATCAGGACATTGATTGCCTGAAAGCGCCGTAGTGGGATGGACAAGCGTTACGGCCTTGTTACACAATCGGGTTTCGTTAACCGCCCGGAAAAAATGGGCGGGTCGAGAAAGAACTGCCGACTGCCGGAAAATCCGGCACCACAGGGAAGACTTCGGACGTATCCAGAGGGGGACGTGTCATGGGCGATGTCGTGAGCATCGTACTGAAGCGCCTTGGATTGGGACTGCTCACACTGTTCGTGATCTCAGTCATCATTTTCGGGGCTGTAGAAATGCTGCCGGGCGACATTGCCCAGGCCGTGCTTGGACAGGGTGCGACGGAAGAGAACGTCGCCGCGTTGCGGGAGCAACTGGGTCTCAATGATCCGGCACCGGTTCGCTACCTCGACTGGCTCGCCGGTGCCGTGGTCGGTGACTTCGGTGTCTCGCTGGTGTCGCAGACATCGGTATCGGAGGCTATTGCACCCCGGTTCCTGAACACGCTGTTCCTTGCCGGCTACGCGGCGGTGATCGCGGTTCCGGTCGCGATCTTCCTGGGCGTCGTGGTCGCGCTGCTGCGCAACACGATCTTCGACCGCGTCGCCAACGTGATGACGCTGACATCGATTTCCTCACCCGAGTTCTTCCTGGGCTACATCCTGATCCTCTACCTCTCGGTGAAGACCGGTGCCTTTCCCGCAATCGCCAAGCTCAGTACCGACATGACGTTCCTCGAACTGCTGGACAGGACGTTCCTGCCGGCGCTGACGATGGTCCTTGTCGTCGTGGCGCACATGATGCGCATGACGCGGGCGGCCATCATCAGCCTGCTGGCCTCGCCCTATATCGAGATGGCGCGGGTCAAGGGCATGCCGGCCTGGAAGGTGATCGTGAAGCACGCGCTGCCGAACGCCTGGGCGCCGATCATCAATGTCGTGGCGCTGAACCTTGCCTATCTGATCACCGGTGTCGTGCTGGTGGAGGTTGTCTTCGTCTACCCCGGTATCGGCCAGTTGCTGGTCGATGCGGTGACGAAGCGCGACTTCCCCGTCGTTCAGGCCTGCTGCCTGATCTTCGCGGCAACCTTCATCCTGCTGAACCTGGCGGCTGACGTGGGGGCGATCCTCACCAATCCGCGCCTTCGGTACAAGAAGTGAGGGCCGGGAAATGAACTACTTCGTCATCGGCTACTACGCCCTGCTGATCGGCGCGTCCTGCGTCACGGCCTATACCAACAAGCGCGGCGCCTTCATGCTGCTCTTCTCCCTCACGCTGGTATCCTTCGTGGTTGGAATCGTGGGTGGTGAGGACTGGCTCTGGAGCATCACCCTGGCGGCCGGCACGATCGCGCTCTGCGGCGGCACGGCCTACGCGTTCCGGGAATTCCTGGTCATTGTCCTGCCGCGGGAGTTGGCAAAGGCATTCCGCACCGTGCCCCTGACGGCCACGTTCGGCCTGTTCGTGATCGGCGTCTATGCCATCGCCGGCATCTTCGCACCGATCATCGCCCCGTTCGGCGAGGCGGAGATCATCACGGAGGCGTTCGCGCCTGCGGATGAAACGCTGCTGCTCGGGGCTGACCAGCTTGGCCGCGACCTGTTCAGCCGCCTGATCTACGGCGCCCGGAACACGGTCGGCCTGGCCCTGGTTGCGACCATTGCCGCGTTCCTGATGGGGGCATTCGCGGGCCTGATGGCCGCGACGGTCGGCGGCTGGTTCGATCAGTTCATGGGGCGGTTCGCCGACGTGATCATGTCGATCCCGTCGCTGATCTTCGCCCTGCTGATCCTGTCGATCTTCGGCACGAACATGTTCGTCATGATCTGCATCGTCGCGATCATCTATTCGCCGCGCGTGTTCCGTCTGACCCGGGCGGTCGCGGGCAATATCGTTGTGATGGACTATATCGAGGCGGCACGATTGCGCGGTGAGGGTATCTTCTACCTGATCCGGCGGGAGATCCTGCCGAACTCCATGGCGCCGCTGATTGCCGAGTTCGGACTGGAATTCTGCTTCGTGTTCCTGCTGATCGCCGGCCTCTCGTTCCTGGGTCTCGGCATCCAGCCGCCGACCGCGGACTGGGGTTCGATGGTGCGGGAGAACGCCACGCTGATCTCCTTCGGTGAGATCACGCCGCTGATCCCGGCTGCGGCCATCGCGCTGCTGACGGTGTCGGTCAACTTTGTCGTCGACTGGATGCTGTACCGGTCGTCCGGCCTGAAGGAGTGATGGCAATGGAAAGCAAGAGAGATGTCCTGCTGGAAATCCGCGATCTGAAGATCGAGGGCTATTCCGACGAGAAGTGGATCGAGATCGTCCATGGTATCGACCTCACCCTGCACAAGGGCGAGGTCATGGGCCTGATCGGCGAATCCGGTGCCGGCAAGTCGACGATCGGCCTGGCTGCCATGGGCTACGCCCGTGACGGCTGCCGGATCGCCAGTGGCTCGGTGGAATTCGACGGCATGGAGCTGACCACGACACCGGAGGCGGACCGGCGCGCGCTGCGCGGGTCGCGCATCGCCTACGTGGCCCAGTCGGCCGCAGCCTCGTTCAATCCGGCACATCGCCTGATCGACCAGCACACCGAGACGCCGGTTCACTATCGGATCAAGAAGCGTCTGGAGAGTCAGGAAGACGCCATGGAGCTTTACGAGAAGCTCCGTCTGCCGAACCCGCGCGAGATCGGCTTCCGCTATCCGCATCAGGTGTCGGGTGGACAGTTGCAACGTGCAATGACGGCGATGGCCATGGCATGCCGTCCCGACCTGATCATCTTCGATGAACCGACGACCGCGCTGGACGTGACGACGCAGATCGAGGTGCTGATGGCGATCCGCGACATCGTCGACCAGTTCAACACAGCCGCGATCTACATCACCCACGATCTGGCGGTGGTTGCCCAGATGGCTGACACCATCAAGGTGCTGCTGAAGGGCGACGAGGTCGAGCAATCCGACACGCGCTCCATGCTGGAGAACCCGCAGGAGGACTATACCAAGTCGCTCTGGGCGGTTCGCAGCTTCAAGCGGGATCAGAAGCCCCGGCCCGGCGGTGACGCGGTTCCGGTCGTGTCCGTCGATCATATCGATGCATCCTACGGCCCTGTGCAGGTGCTGGACGATGTCTCTTTCGATATCCATGCCGGCATGACCGTTGCCGTGGTGGGTGAATCCGGTTCGGGCAAGTCGACCACAGCGCGCTGCATCACCGGCCTGCTGCCGCCGACCAAGGGGCGTATCCTGTTCAATGGCGAGGAATTGCCGGCGGACTACCGCAAGCGCTCCAAGGACCAGCTCCGTCAGGCGCAGATGATCTACCAGATGGCCGATACGGCCCTGAACCCGAAGGTGCTGATCAGCGAGATCATCGGGCGTCCTGCCGCGTTCTACGGCGGCCTGTCAGGCGGTGCCCTGAAGAGCCGTGTCGATGAACTGCTGGACCTGATCGAGTTGGAGCCGTCGAAGTATTACTACCGCTATCCGCCGGAGCTGTCGGGTGGCCAGAAGCAGCGTATCGGCATTGCCCGTGCGCTGGCGGCGGACCCGACCTTCATCATCTGCGATGAGGTGACGAGCGCCCTCGACCAGTTGGTGGCGGAGGGAATCCTGAAGCTGCTCGACCGGCTGCAGAAGGAACTCAACCTGGCCTACATGTTCATTACCCATGACCTCGCGACGGTGCGCTCCATCGCCGACGAGGTGGTGGTGATGAAGGAGGGCAAGGTGGTGGAGCAGGGACCGAAGAACGAGATGTTCCCCCCGCCGCACCACCCCTATACGGACCTGCTGTTGTCGTCGGTGCCGGAGATGGATCCCGATTGGCTGACCACGGTCGTCGAACAGCGCGGCGTCGACAACATCGGCGAGGCCGCCAAGACCTGAGCGGCGAGACGGAACGCTCTGTCGGGCCGCGGAGCCGCGCCGGGCGGCCCGCGACCCTGCGACAGGTCAGATCGAGAAGCCGCCCAGCTTCGTTTCCAGGTATTCGGCAATGCCTTCCCGCGCACCTTCGCGGCCCAGACCTGAATCCTTCATGCCGCCGAAGGGGGCGGCGGCGGCGCTGGGGTTGATGTCGTTGACGCCGATGATGCCGAAATCCAGCCCCTCGAACATGCGGAACGCCCGGCCGATGTCGCGGGTATAGACATAGGCGGCGAGGCCGTAGTGGGTGTCGTTGGCGAGGCTCAGCGCCTCCTCCTCGTCATCGAAGGGGATGATCGGGGCAACGGGGCCGAAGGTTTCCTCCCGATAGATGTCCATGGCCGGATTGACGCCGGTCAGGATCGTCGGGGCATAGAAGAATCCCTGTCCCAGTGCGCCGTCGGTCAGGCGTTTGCCGCCAAGCACGACTTCGGCACCCTTGTCGCGGGCGTCATCGACCTGGCGGGCGACCTTGTCCACCGCCTTCGCATTGACCAGCGGACCGATGCCGACACCATCGTCGAAGCCTGACCCGGCCTTCATCTTCCCCACCCGGTCCGCCAGGGTGCCGGTGAAGGCATCGGCAAGGGAGGAATGGACATAGAGGCGGTTGGGGCTGATGCAGGCCTGGCCGGTATTGAGGAACTTCACCAGTTGCGCGCCCTTGGCTGCATGCACCGGGTCCGCATCCTTGAACACCATGAAGGGGGCATGCCCGCCCAGCTCGCATGAAACACGTTTCATGTTGGCGGCGGCCTGCCCGGCAAGCATCCGCCCGACAGCGGTGGAGCCGGTGAAGGTGAGCTTGCGGACCTTCGGGTTGGTGGTGAATTCGTCGCCGATCGGTTTCGGGTCCAGCGCCGTCACCAGGTTGATGACGCCGTCCGGCACACCGGCCTCGGCCAGGATCCTGAAGATCTCGATGGCGCAGAGCGGCGTCGCCTCCGCCGGTTTCAGCACCACGGTGCACCCGGCGGCAAGCGCCGGTCCGACCTTCCGGGTGATCATGGAGACGGGATAGTTCCAGGGTGTCACGGCTGCGACGACGCCAACCGGCTGATGCAGCACGATGAAGCGCTGGTCGGAGCGGGGGGAGGGGATGGTCTCGCCGTAGTTCCGCTTCGCTTCCTCGGAGAACCAGAGCAGGAAATCGGCGCCATACTGCACCTCCGTCCGGGCGGCGCGGATCGGCTTGCCCTGCTCCTCCGTCATCGTGCGGGCCAGATGTTCCTTGCGTTCCAGCATCAGGTCATAGGCACGGCGCAGGATGGCGGAGCGCTCGTAGGCCGTGGTCCCGGCCCACCCACGAAAGGCATCGTGGGCGTCCGTCCATGCCCCTGAAATGAACATCCCTCTGGTCTCCGTGGTTCTGGTGTTTCAGTTCTGCTTCGTGGCGCGGATGGCAAAGCCGACGCGCGGGAAATGCACGACCACTTCGCCGACCTTCTCGTCCGTGCGACGGACAGCGATGCGCTGAGCGTTGTAGGCGTCCAGTGTGCCGACGACCGGGTCGCGGGCATAGTCCAGCGGTGTGATGGACACTTGATCACCCGCCTGCCAGCCCTCCGCATTCTCTGCCACGCCGGTGGTTTCATCAGGGGTCGCGGCGGCAGCAACGGACAGGGCATCCGGCCCCGTCATGTCCTGTTTCGTGCCGTGTCCGATGGCGGCGACACGTTCCATGTAACTGGTCAGTGCCGGATAGTCGTTCAGGACTGCGCCGACCTTGCGCCCGGCATTCCCCATGAACCAGAGAGGATGGTAGAGCGTCAGATCGGCCAGGCCCGGCGTGTCACCCGCCAGAAAGGCGGTCTTGCCGTCGATCAGGTCGGCGGCCCAGGCCAGTTGGGGTTTCAACTGTTCCAGATGTCCCGGCACGGCGGCCTTCAGCTTGTCGATGTTGGCACCGGACGCGCCACGCATCCGCGCCCGGTCCTCGTGAAAGGCGGGCGGCATCCGGTCGGCAATGGTGCCCATGACGAAGCCCGCGATGGTCCAGAACATGCCGGTTTCCGCCAGACCGGAGATGGCCTGCGCCAGCCCCAGGCCTCCGGTCATCAGTGTCGGGTCCGGGTGGCGCCGTTCCAGCTCGTCCGCGATCAGCTTGGTGTCGCAGTAGATGTCGGCGCCGATCTGCAGGACGGGAGTCTTCCTGTAGCCACCGGTCAGCGGCATCAGGTCCGGCTTCGGCATGATGTTGGGAATATCGACGGAGCGCCATTCCAGCCGCTTCAGCCCCAGCATCAGCCGCACCTTCTCCGCGAAGGGTGAACCGTCATAGTGGTGCAGGATCAGATCGGACAAGGCGCGCCTCCCCAGGGTCAGTGTCAGTCTCTGTCGCGCACCATAGACCGGTTCGCTTTTCCGCGTCAGGGGGGCAGGGGCATGTCAGGGTGCGAATTCCATCGCCTGCCGAAACGGTCTATCGTCGCGACTCATTCAATTCCTGGGGAGGATCAAATGGTCAGTAGTGATGGCGGCAGGGTTGCCGGAAAGGTGGCGATCGTCACCGGTGGTTCATCGGGTATCGGGCGCGGGACAGCGGAACTGCTGGCGGCTGAAGGTGCGGCAGTGCTTGTCACCGACGTCGCCGTGGAAACCGGTCAGGCCGTCGTGGAGGGTATCAATGCTGCGGGCGGCAAGGCCGCGTTCCTGCGCCACGACGTGGCAGACGAGGCGCAGTGGGAAGCTGCTTTCGCCAGGGCCGCTGAATTCGGTCCGGTCAGCATCCTCTTCAACAATGCAGGTGTGCGACCGAAGACGGTCCCGCTGGAGGATGTCACCCTGGGCGACTGGCAGGCTCACATGGCGGTGAACATGGACGGCGTTTTCCTGGGCATCAAGCATGGCATCCGGGCGATGAAGCAGTCTGGTGGCTGCATTGTCAGCACGTCTTCCATATACGGTATCGCGGGTGCGGCGATGATTGGAGCCTATTCGGCGTCGAAGGGCGGGGTTCGCACGCTGACGAAGGCCGCAGCCATCGAGTGCACGTCACTGCGCTATCCGATCCGGATCAATTCCGTGCATCCGGGCTTCATCGAGACCGGCATGCTGGACACGGTGGTGGAGGAGTTCGGCGAATCCTTCATCAAGAAGCGCATGGTCAGCGCGACGCCGCTTGGCCGGATCGGGGAGGCGCGGG
>CAXBNO010000143.1:0-7515 GCA_963976775.1 uncultured Kordiimonadales bacterium | reverse complement strand
TCATCGTCTTTGGCCAGGCGGTCGAAGGGTAGACCGACGTGGCCGGTGATGGTCAGCCGATGCTTGCCGCATCCTCGATGATGAACTGTGCCCGTGCAGCGCCCTGCCAGTGATCGACGCGCAGGTGTCCGGCCAGATGCATGCTGCCGCCCTTGCGGGCGTTGCCCAGCAACGCGGCACCGAGCGGACCGTCGGTGGCGCGGAAGGCGATCCCCGTCGCACGCCCGCCGGTCCGGCCGGAGAGAATGACGCGCACGTGGTTCTCACCCACCACGTCGGCCTTTACCAGCTTCGCATCGGTGACGGCAATGCGCGGTTCGGGATTGCCCGCGCCGAAGGGGCCAGCCCGCTGCATGGTCTCCGCCAGGTCGATGCTGATGCCCTGAACCGCGACCGAGCCGTCGATCTTCAGGCCTGATCCGGTGCGTGCCTGCGCGACCGGAGTTGCCAGACGCTCCTCCAGAAAGTCGCTGAAGGCGTCCAGCCGGTCGCTGGCAATGGTGATCCCCGCCGCCATGGCGTGACCGCCGCCATTGATCAGCAGTCCCGCCTGCCGTGCCGCCGTGACAGCCGCCCCCAGGTCGACGCCGCGGATCGACCGGCCGGAACCCTTGCCCTGAACCCCGTCCAGCGCGACCACCAGGCTCGGGCGGCCGGTGCGGTCCTTCAGGCGGCTTGCCACGATGCCGATGACGCCGGGGTGCCAGCCCTCCGCCGCAACGATGGTGACGGCGCGATTGTCCTGGCCTTCGACGCGGGCCAGGGCTTCTTCCAGCACGTTGGCCTCGATGCGCTTGCGTTCGTCATTCAGGCGGTCGAGTTCCATGGCGATGCCAACCGCTTCCTCGCGGTCGTCGGTGGTGAGCAGCCGGGCACCCAGGTCAGCCTTGCCGACCCTTCCCCCGGCATTCACCCGTGGACCCAGCAGGAATCCGGCGTGATAGGTGCCGGGCGGTCCATTGACGCGCGCCACGTCGGCCAGTGTCGTCAGTCCCAGGCTCTGCCGCTGGGCCATGACCTTCAGCCCCTGTGCCACCAGTGCCCGGTTCAGCCCGACCAGCGGCACCACATCGCAGACCGTGCCCAGCGCGACGATGTCCAGCAGGCCCATGAGGTCGGGGGTCTTCCGCTGACCGAACCATCCGGCGGCGCGCAGGTTGCGGTTCACCGCAATGGCCAGCATGAAGGCCACGCCGACAGCCGCGAGATAGCCGAGGCCGCTGCCGCAATCGGTCCGGTTGGGATTGACGATGGCTGCGGCCCTGGGCAGGCGGCTTTCCGCCAGGTGGTGGTCGATCACCGCCACGCTGATGCCTTCATCGGCGGCCTGTTCCAGGACGTCGAAGGCGGCAATGCCGCAGTCGACGGTCAGCACCAGTGCGGCCCCTTCCGCGTGCAGCTTGCGCAGTGCCGCGATGTTGGGGCCGTAGCCTTCGGTCATCCGGTCGGGAATGTAGTAGCTTACCTTGCCCCCTGCCGCCTGCAGGAAGCGATACAGCAGGGCGGAGGACGTGGCACCGTCCACGTCGTAGTCGCCGAAGATGGCGATGGGCCTGTCCTGCCGCACGCAGGCGGCCACCAGTTCCGCTGTCCGGTCCATGTCGGCGAAACAGGATGGATCGGGCAGCAGGTCCTTCAGGCGCGGTTTCAGGTATCCCGGCGCTTCGTCCGGCGTGACGCCGCGGCTGACCAGCAGCCCGGCGACGATCTCCGGGAGCCCAAGTTTCTGCGCCATGGCCTGCGCCAGACGCTCCTGCGCTGCGTCGATGGAGGCGACCCAGCGCCGCCCGGTGACGGACCGGCCGACGCCCAGAAATGCGGGATGGGGTTCAGCCGGCTTCAAGGGTTCATCCCGTTGCCTGAGTACTGCTCCGGCCCGTTCCCCCACCCGGCCATCCGCGCAAGCATCCGGAATGGGTGGTCGGGTGGCGGTGCGGGCCGGAACGGCAGCATCATCAGGCGGACCTCACGCTCAGACGGCGATCCGGGTGCGGCCCTCGATACGGCGGATGGTGCCGGTGCGCGACCGCATCACGATGGAATCGGTGATGATCTGGCCGTTGGCGCGGCGGACACCGCGCAGCATGCCGCCGGTGGTGACGCCGGTGGCGGTGAAGATCACGTCGCCCGCCGCCAGTTCCTCCAGCGCGTACTTGCGGTTCAGGTCGGTGATGCCGATCCGCTCCGCCCGGCCCTTCTCGTCATTGTTGCGGAACACCAGACGGCCCTGCATCTGACCGCCGACGCAGCGCAGCGCCGCAGCGGCCAGCACACCCTCCGGTGCGCCGCCCGTGCCGATGTACAGGTCGACGGAGGTGTCGGGGTCGGTGGTTGCGATCACGCCGGCCACGTCGCCGTCGGGGATCAACTGGATGCGGGCACCCGCCGCGCGGGATTCGCGAATTATCTCGCCATGGCGCGGACGGTCGAGGATGCAGACAGTCAGGTCGGAGATGGCGCAGCCCTTGGCCTCCGCGAGGCTGCCCAGGTTCTCCGCGACGGAGCGGTCAAGGTCCACGACCCCTTCCGGCAGTCCGCCGCCGACGGCGATCTTGTCCATGTAGACGTCGGGGGAGTTCAGCAGCTTGCCCTTCTCCGACAGGGCCATCACTGCCAGCGCGCCGGGGGCGGCCTTCGCGGTGATGGTCGTTCCCTCCAGCGGATCGAGGGCAATATCGACTTCGGGGCCCGTGCCGAGACCGACTTCCTCCCCGATGTAGAGCATCGGAGCCTCGTCGCGCTCGCCTTCGCCGATTACCACAGTACCCCGGATCGACAGGCCGTTCAGCGCGGTGCGCATGGCGTCCACCGCAGCCTGGTCGGCGGCCTTTTCATTGCCCAAGCCGATCCAGTTGCATGCCGCCACGGCTCCGGCCTCGGTCACGCGGACCGCTTCCAGCGTCAGATTGCGGTCGAGTTTCGCCCTGTCAGCCATTTGCGTTCATCCCTTCAGGCATTTCGACATGCCACAGTTTCGATTCCGGACCCTTTACAGGTCCTTGATGCGGATCATATGCGGATTCTGCAAGATGCAGTCCAGCCCTTCGATCTGTTTCAGCGCGGCCAGCACCCGCGACTCGGGCGCGTCATGGCAGATCAGCACGATGGGGGCGGTGCCGCCCTCCGGCTTGCCGCGCTGCAGCAGTGATTCGATGCTGATCGCATTGTCACGCAGCACAGCGGCGAGGTCAGCGATCACGCCGGGGCGGTCTTCGCGTCCTGCGGGTTCGGAGGACAGGTCCCTCGCCGGAATCCCGAATACCGGGCTGGTCCGGCCCGCGGCAATGTCCACCAGGTCACCCGCCACGGCGGACGCGGTGGCACCGCCGCCTGCACCCGGACCTTCCAGAACCACCTGGCCGACGAAATCACCCTCCACGATGACCGCATTGTTGACGCCATCGACCTTCGCGATCGGGTCGTCCATCGCGACCAGGAACGGATGCACCCGTTCAGTGATGCTGTCGCCATTGCGTTCGGCGATGCCCAGAAGCTTCAGGCTGAAACCGAACTCATCGGCATAGGCGATGTCGATGGGGGAAATGCCGCTGATCCCCTCCACCGTCACGCGGGAGAAGTCGACCCGGCGTCCGAAGGCGATGGCTGACAGCAGTGCCAGCTTGTGGGCAGCGTCGATGCCTTCCACGTCGAAGGTCGGATCCGCCTCCGCATAGCCCAGCGCCTGCGCTTCCGCCAGTACATCGGCGAAGTGGCGTCCGGTGCTGCGCATCTCCGTCAGGATGAAGTTGCAGGTGCCGTTCAGGATGCCGTAGACGCGCTGCACGTCATTCCCGGCCAGCCCTTCCTTCAGGGCCTTGATGATCGGAATGCCGCCTGCAACGGCGGCCTCATATCCCAGCGCCACGCCGTTCAGGTCAGCCAGATCGGCCAGTTCGTTGCCGTGTTCGGCCAGCAGGGCCTTGTTGGCGGTGACAACGGGGCGGCCATTGGCAAGAGCGCGGCTGACGAGTTCGCGCGCCGCGCCATCGGCGCCGCCCATCAGTTCGACCACGACATCGACACCGTCCATGGTTGCCAGATCGCTCGGATCATCGACCCAGGTCATGCCGGACAGGTCAATGCCACGGTCACGGTTGCGGTCCCGCGCCGAAACGGCGGTGACGGTCAGCGTCCGGCCTGCGCGCGCGGCGATCATCGTGCCGTGCTGGTCCAGCAACTGCAGCAATGACGCCCCGACGGTGCCAAGGCCCGCCACTCCGATCCGCAAGGTCGCGCTCACGATGGAAATCTCCCGCTCGTTCGGGTCACCCGCGACCGGGCGACCTGCCGGGCAGTCTATTCGGCTGCGTCGCGGGGGGCGTCAACCGTCTTTTCGTCGCGACCGAGGAAGCGACGCAGATTCCGGGCGGCCTGACGCACGCGCTGTTCATTCTCGACCAGCCCGATGCGGACATGGTCATCGCCATATTCACCGAAGCCGATGCCCGGCGCGACGGCGATGTCCGCTTCCTGCAGCAGCAGCTTGGAGAACTCCATGCTGCCCAGATGGCGGAAGGGTTCCGGGATCGGTGCCCAGGCGAACATGGTCGCGGCGGGGGAGGGGATGTTCCAGCCCGACTGCGCGAAGGTCCTGATCAGCACGTCGCGGCGCGACTGGTAGACGCCGCGAATCTCGTCAACGCAATCCTGCGGCCCGTTCAGGGCTGCTGCGGCGGCCACCTGGATCGGCGTGAAGGCACCATAGTCAAGGTAGGACTTGATGCGGGTCAGGGCAGCGATCAGCTCCTGGTTGCCGGTGGCGAAACCGATGCGCCAGCCCGGCATCGAATAGGTCTTGCTGAGAGACGTGAATTCCACGGCCCGCTCCCGCGCGCCCGGCACCTGCAGGATCGACGGCGGCGGGTTGCCGTCGAAATAGATCTCCGAATAGGCCAGGTCGGACAGGATGTAGAGACCGCGCTTGCGGGCGAAATCGACGACCTCGCGGTAGAAATCCAGGTCGACGACCATGGCAGTCGGGTTCGACGGGAAGTTGAGCACCAGCAGGGTGGGCGCGGGGATGCAGTGCTTCATCGCCCGCTCCAGGCTGGTCATGAAGTCATGACCGGGTCCGACGGGAAAATGACGGATGACGGCCCCGGCGATGATGAAGCCATAGGGGTGGATCGGGTAGGACGGATTGGGGGACAGGATCACGTCGCCCGGCGTGGTGATTGCCATCGCCAGATGCGCCAGCCCTTCCTTCGATCCCAGCGTGACGATGGTTTCGGTCTCCGGATCGACCGATACCCCGAAGCGCCGCTCGTAATAGGCGGAGACCGCCCGGCGCAGACCGGGAATGCCCTTGGAGGCGGAATAGCGGTGGGTCTTCGGGTTGCGCGCCGTCTCGACGAGCTTCTCGACGATATGCTCCGGCGTGGGCTGGTCGGGATTGCCCATGCCGAAATCGATGATGTCCCGGCCCTCCGCGCGGGCCTCCGCCTTCAGGCGATTGACCTCATTGAAGACATAGGGGGGCAGGCGCTTGATCAGATGAAAATCGACTTGCATGGCAGATTGTACCTCCGCCGTCAGTCATGACGGCCGAATGCGCCGCAATCCGGTTCGGGATGCGGCAGGAGTGGGGCAGGAAGCGGCGAGCCTATTCCAGGAAGATCTCGGCGCGGCGGTTGCCGGTCTCGCCGCTGGGCATGGCCTCGTTGTAGATCGGCTCGTTGTCGCCCCTGGCCTCGACGATGATCCGCTCATAGGGCACGCCATAGGCGGCCATACGGTCGGCAACGGCATTGGCCCGGTCGGCGGATATCCGCAGATTGGCCAGCAGGTGCGCGCCCACCGCCTGCTCCCGTGTGCGGCTGGAGGCATGGCCAACCACCCGGACATTGGCGTTCTGGCGCAGGGCGTTCGTGGCCAGTTGCCGGATGACGGCATCGTCGCTGGCGCTGAGGCGGGTGGAGTTGTGGGCAAACCGGATGGTTGCGGCGGCACCGCTGCGACCGGCGAAGGACCGGGCAGTGGCAGGCTGATAGACGCCATCGCCGGAAATCACCACCGGACCGTTCGAACCGGCATCGGAACTGCCATAGCCGCCCGTGATCACGGCAGTCGATCCGCTGCTGCGCGGGGTCAGCCCGACAGCCTGCTCATAGGTCTGGGGCGCATTGAGCGACTGCAGGTAGGTCTGCTGCACCACCGGCGAAACACTGTTGGGGAACTGGCCGGGCGCGACGGCGCTGGAACTGCCGGTGCCCTGGCCCGTCACGGGGTCTATACCGGCGGCACGAAGCTGGTCGCGATAGGTGCGGTCCAGCGTCGTCTGGGCCTGCGGCGCGGTCAGGGTCGGCGCCGTGGTCGCCAGTGCGGCCGAGCTTGATGTGCCGGAACGCACATCACTGCGGCTTGCAACCGCCGCTGCAGGTTCGGAAGAGATGATCGTGTCGTTGCCCGGGTCGCGCACCGCCGTGTCGGTCGCCGGGGTCTGCGGATCACGCAGGCTGATGCTGGACGAAGGCTGCACACTGGTGCGCCGCGCCACGACCGCGCCGTCGCGGCTGAACGACGGCGGCTGGTGGCCACGTGTCATCGCGGCGATCATCGGTGTCGGCGAATTCCTGATGTCGTCATCATCCGCTGTCCGGGATGACACGCCGGATGTGTCCGCCGACGGTGCCGGGGCCACGGCGACGCGTGTGGCACGCGTCTCAGGTGCGGTCACGGCCGGTGCGGGGGCGGTCGGTGCTGCCGGTTGCGCCGCCTCGGCGCGCGGGGCCGCAACCTTTGGCGGGCGCACCTGCGTGGTGGCAGCCGACGGAGTCTCGACCCGGGTCACGGCAATCTCGGGGCGCGCCGCGGCAGCCGCACGGATCTCGGCCGCCTCCGCCGCGCTGTCCTGTGTCACGGCGGCTACCTGGCGGACTTCGCTGTGGCGGACATTGGTGGTGTCGGCTGCAAGCCCGGCGTCGGGCGCGGGCGGAATGGCGGTCGCGGCACCGGCGCGGGTCACCGGCTGCGGCACCGGGCCATAATCACTGCCGAAGGGGTCAGCCCAGTCCGGCAGCGAACAGCCGCCGAAAAGTACCGGGGCCAGCAGCAACGCGGCGATCCGAACCCGGCGACCGACCCGGTCGCGGCCTGCGCGCATCGAGGATTTGTCCATCATGTTCGGCTCCGACATTGAATGCCCGTGTCATCTGAGAAAGGTGATTCGCCAATTTAGCGGCAGATGCAAGGCTTGTCTGCGACCGATCCGCAAGATTGGTTCGCGCAGCATCGCTGAATGGTGCGGTGCGGCATATTTGTGCAGTGCAACATCTTTGCCTCGACCCGCGCCTGACGCTACGTTACGTAAAGGCGCAGAAACCTGGTAAACGGACATGACTGCCATGGCAGTCTGGAAGCCGACCATCGACCTGGAGGAGACGGAAGATGACCGACAAGACTCCCGACGATATGCCGACGCCGGACCCCGTAGAGCTTTCGCAGAACATGGCGCGGGTGGCGGCGCAGAGCCAGCGCCTGGTCCAGGAATTCCTGGAGAAACAGCAGGATGCTTCC
>CAXBNO010000142.1:0-7519 GCA_963976775.1 uncultured Kordiimonadales bacterium | reverse complement strand
CGTTGCCACTTCCCGTCAGAGTGTCACCTGAATTGCCGCCTGTCGGCGTGTCGTCACCAGCGCCCGAAAGCGTGTCATCAACCCCTCCGTGCGCCGACGTATCATCGCCACCACCTGTCACGGAGTCTCCGGAATCGCCACCTGCAGGCGTGTCTTCACCGTCGCCGGACAGGGTGTCGTCGGAGCCGCCGCCCGCTGGCGTATCATCGCCGCCGCCACCCGCGGGTGTGTCGTTGCCACTTCCCGTCAGAGTGTCACCTGAATTGCCGCCTGTCGGCGTGTCGTCGCCGCCACCTGTCAGGGGGTCGTCCGAGTTGTTACCTGTCAGCGTGTCGCCCGAGTTGTCACCGGTCGGCGTGTCGTCGCCGCCACCGCCAGTCAGGGTGTCGTCACCGCCACCCGACAACGCATCTTCGGTGGGCGCTCGCAACTGTGAATTCGGCCCGCGAAGTTCCAGCAGCGAACCATCCTCGAACCGCAGACGGTCGATTCCGCCATTCAGCGAACCGAACTGTCCCCGCACGACAACCGTTCCGCCAGCCGCAATCCCGATGAACAGGTCGTTGCCGACGCGGTCGAATGCCAGCTCTTCCGGCGCGATTCCGTCCTGAAACTGAATGACATTGGTATCGCGGCTCGGTGTTTCGATAATGATCGACTGATTCCCGGGCAGCAGATCACGACCGATCAGGTAAGTGTCATTGCCACTGCCGCCGATCAGGAAGTCACTGCCCGTGCCGCCCGTGATCGTGTCGTTGCCGCGCGCGCCGTGCAGACGATCGTCTCCGTCACCACCGGAAACGACATCATTGCCCGCATAGCCCCACAGCACATCGTTGCCTGCCGTTCCGGTCAGCGTCACATCTGCAAAGAGATCTTCCGGCAAGGCCATGTCAGACACCCATTGCGCGGTGGTGGTAACCACGCGTCAGAAGACGTCCGGCGCTTTGAGCCAAGCAGAAGATTTTCAGCACCCCCTCGTGCGACTGGTCGGTGAGTGACATCGAGTGACCCGAGGTGTCAGGATCGCCAGCCTGTTAATTGTTTCTTAACATGTTCATGTCTCGCACAGGTCGTGAAGTGGTTTTCGCATGGGGTGTCGTGAATCTTGGGCAGAGTGTGCTGATTCACACACAACTGAGGACAAACCAGCCCTGTATCAGGGGGTTACAGCGTCGGTAGTGGTACATGGAAACCACGACAGGGCTCATCCGTAGAGTGCTGCCGCCCGCTTCTCGAATGCCGCCACCATGCGGCGCACCGCCTCGTGGAACAGCGGCTCTATGGCCTTTCGCAGCAACAGGGAGCGGAACTCGAAGTCCACCCTGAAGTCGACCTCACAGCCGTCAGGATGCGACCGGAAGTGCCAATGGTTCTCCAGGTATCGCATCGGCCCTTCGACATAGGCCACATCAATGGTCAGGGTCGCCGGTTCCAGATCCACCTTGGAACGAAACCGCTCCCGGAAGACCCTGAACCCGATCAGCAGGTCGGCCAGCACTTCCCGCTCCGACTGACGCACGATGCGCGCACCAACGCACCAGGGCAGAAATTCGGGATAGCGCCCGATGTCCGCAACAAGGTTGTACATCTGCTCCGGCGTGTGCGGCAGCACACGCGTTTCCGAATGCTTGGGCATGGCAGGGGACCCGGGTCAGGCTGTTCCGGCAGCGAGGCGCTTTTCCCGCGCGGCGCGAAGGCGTTCGAAGTCATCACCGGCATGGTACGACGACCGGGTCAGCGGTGTGGCGGAGACCATCAGGAAGCCCTTGCCATAGGCATTGCGCTCGTAGGCCGCGAACTCTTCCGGAGTCACGAAACGATCCAGCACATGGTGCTTCGCGGTCGGCTGCAAGTACTGGCCGATGGTCATGAAATCGACGTCCGCCGAACGCAGGTCGTCCATGATCTGCAGCACTTCCTCCCGCTGCTCCCCCAGCCCGACCATGATGCCGGACTTGGTGAAGATCGACGGGTCCATTTCCTTCACCTCGGCCAGGATGCGCAGGGAATGGAAATAGCGCGCGCCGGGCCGCACCGACGCATAGAGCCGCGGCACGGTTTCCATGTTGTGGTTGAAGACGTCCGGCTTCGCCTCCACCACCATCTCCAGCGCACCCGGCTTCTTCTGGAAGTCGGGCACCAGCACCTCGATGGTGGTCTTCGGGCTCGCCTGTCGGATGCAGGTGATGGTGCGGGCAAAATGGTCCGCGCCCCCGTCGGCCAGGTCATCGCGGTCCACCGAGGTCACGACGACATGCGCCAGTCCCAGCTTCGCCACCGACTGCGCCACATTCTCCGGCTCGAACGGGTCCAGCGCGCCGGGCTTGCCGGTCTTGACGTTGCAGAAGCTGCAGGCGCGGGTGCAGGTATCGCCCAGGATCATCATGGTCGCATGACCCTTGGCCCAGCACTCCCCGATGTTCGGGCACGCCGCCTCCTCGCACACCGTGTTCAGATTGTGCGTACGCATGATCCGCCGGGTTTCCATGTACTCAGGCGATGTCGGCGCCTTCACCCGGATCCAGGCAGGCTTCTTCTTCCAGACCGGATTGTCCGGCCTGTGCGCCTTTTCAGGGTGACGAACGCTCGATTTGGTGGTGTCAGGCATGAGGAGCAATCTACTACGAATGTGACGTCGGTTTCTGGAGTCGCGCCAGTCGCTTTTTGAGATCGGCAACACCTTCCATTTCAGGATCAAATTTCTCCAGCAATTCAGCCGCTGACCCTGACGCAAAAAACCTGGTATTTGCGGCATTGTTCATATGGCGCAAGAGCCGATCCCCTTCTTCAATTTCCTCCACGACACGTACGAATGGATCGGACGAATGTTGCTTGTGAATTTTCAACTTCCCATTATCCATCAACGCGTCTCCATTTGCTCAACTTGTTCTTCAATCCAGGCGAACAGG
This sequence comes from uncultured Kordiimonadales bacterium, assembly GCA_963976775.1. GTDB lineage: Bacteria > Pseudomonadota > Alphaproteobacteria > Minwuiales > Minwuiaceae > Minwuia. The sequence continues at coordinate 4,607 of CAXBNO010000142.1, read as the reverse complement.
AATTGATCAATCAAGGACAATTCCTCCTTCACGGACGGGTCAGTCCTGCCGGTGCAGGATCAAGACCTTCGCAACCGGCTCTTTGAGAGTGTCTGGCTCAAAGGCTGCAAGATCAATCAGCCCGCTCGTCGCGGCATAGCGAACAACGGTATCATTGTCCTGTCTCAGGTCCGCGCACAACTGACGAAACAGGTCGGTCCCGTGCTGGCGCCTTGCTAGCTTCTCCTGTCAGGTTTGTGCCTTGGCCTGAGCGGTCAGCGAAAGCGAGCGGTTCCGCGCCAGATAGAGACCGTAGCCGCCACCAACAAGAAGCGTCACGGCCTGAATCCCATCGACCAAGAGGGTCCAGTTCATCAAACACCTCAGAAGTGGATAGCGCGACCGTAGGCGTCAAGGACGGATTCGTGCATCATTTCCGACAGGGTCGGGTGCGGGAAGACGGTGTGCATCAGTTCGGCCTCCGTGGTTTCCAGCGTCCTGGCGATGCCATAGCCCTGGATCAGTTCGGTGACCTCCGCGCCGATCATGTGCGCGCCCAGCAACTCGCCTGTCTTCTTGTCGAACACGGTCTTCACCATGCCCTCCGGTTCGCCGAGCGCAATCGCCTTGCCGTTGCCCATGAAGGGGAAGCGGCCGACGCGGACCTCATGCCCCTTCTCCTTCGCCGCAGCCTCGGTCAGGCCGACGCTGGCCACCTGCGGCTGGCAATAGGTACAGCCCGGAATGTTGCCGATGTCCAGTGGATGCACATCCAGCCCGGCGATCTTCTCGACGCAGATCACGCCCTCATGGCTCGCCTTGTGCGCCAGCCAGGGCGGGCCGCAGAGGTCGCCGATGGCATAGACCCCAGGTTCCCCGGTCCGGCAGTATTCGTCGATCTGCACATGGGTACGGTCGACCTTCACCTTCGTGTTCTCCAGCCCGATATCCTCGACATTGCCGACGATGCCGACAGCCAGGATCACCCGGTCCACGGTCAGGGACTGGGTCTTGCCGTCCTTGCCCTTGATGGAGGCGGTGACGGAATTCGTCTTGCGGTCCAGCTTCTCCACGGTCGCGCCGGTCATGATCTTCATGCCCTGCTTGGTGAAGGCCTTCTCAGCGAATGCGGAGATCTCCGCATCCTCAACAGGCAGCACCCGGTCCATGACCTCGACCACCGTCACATCCACACCCAGGGTGCGGTAGAAACTGGCGAATTCGATACCGATGGCACCGGAGCCGACGACCAGCAGCGACTTCGGCAGTTCTCCGGGCACCATGGCCTCGCGATAGGTCCAGACCAGCTTGCCGTCCGGCTCCAGACCAGGCAGCGACCGCGCCCGGGCGCCGGTGGCGAGGATGATGTGCTTCGCCTTGATCTCCTCCACCGCTTTGCCGTCCTTGGTGACGCTGACGGTGCCCTTGCCGGCCAGTGCCCCCTGCCCGTCGAAGACCGTGACCTTGTTCTTCTTCAGCAGGTGCTTCACACCGCCGGAAAGCTGCCCGGCAATCTGGCGGGATCGTTTGACGATGGCCGCATTGTCGATCTCGATCTTGCCGTCAATGCGGAAGCCGTAGTCCTGCGCGTGGCTCATCAGGTGATAGACCTCGGCCGAGCGCAGCAGGGCCTTGGTCGGGATGCAGCCCCAGTTGAGGCATATGCCGCCCAGGTGCTCCCGCTCCACAAGTGCGGTGTTCATGCCGAGCTGCGCCGCCCGGATCGCCGCCACGTAACCGCCGGGGCCACCGCCCACGACGACGAGGTCGAAATTCTTCGCCATGATCTTCGTCCTCCGTCAGAGCAGCATGGTGAGCGGGTCTTCGAGCAGGCCCTTGAGGGTTTCGAGGAACGCCGCCCCCTCCGCGCCGCCGAAGACCCGGTGATCCGCCGACAGGGTTGCCGTCATCACCGTCGCCACCGCCAACGCACCATCCTTGACCACCGGTTTCTGCGTTCCCGAGCCAACGGCCAGGATCGCCGCCTGCGGTGGATTGATGACGGCCACGAACTGGTCGATGCCGAACATGCCCAGGTTGGAGATGGTGAAGGTGCCGCCCGCGAACTCCTCGGGCTTCAGCTTGCCCTCCCGCGCCCGGCCCGCCAGGTCCTTGGTCTCGGCGGAAATCTGCTGCAGGCCCTTCTGGTCGGTGTTGCGCACCACCGGCGTGATCAGCCCGCCCTCGATCGCCACCGCCACCGACACGTCGACCTTGCGGTGCTGCAGGATGGCGTTTTCGGTGAACTGGGAATTGATCTCCGGGTGCCTGCGCAGCGCCAGGGCCGAGGCCCGGACGATGAAGTCATTGACGGAAATCCTGTAGGCATCGGAGCGGCTGTTGAGGTCCTTCCGGAGCGCCAGCAGGCTGTCCAGCTCAATATCGATGGTCAGGTAGAAATGCGGCACCGTCTGCTTCGACTCGGTGAGCCGACGCGCGATGGTCTTCCGCATGGAGTTGAGCTTGATCTCCTCGTAGTCGTCGGTAACCGGCGGATGGTCCCTGGCAACGGGGGCGGACGGGACAGATTTCGCCGGAGCGTCGGATGTGGCTTCCGCCTTCGGTGCATCCGCCTGCTTCCTGCCCGTTCCGCCAGCGATAGCTGCCTCCACGTCGCGCTTCACGACGCGACCCTTCGGCCCGGTCCCCTCGACCTGCGACAGATCCAGACCTTCCTGGGACGCCATGCGTTTCGCCAGCGGACTGGCGAAGACACGACCACCCGAACTGCTGCTTTCTGCAGTCTTCGGCGCCGATTTCGGTTCGTCCTCCGCCTCGGCTTCAGGTTCAGGCTCAGGATCAGGCTCGGACGCTTTTTCCGAGGCAGCGTCGCCGCCGCCAGAACCGCCCCCTGCCGCCTTGGCCTCGAAACCTTCAAGGGCGCTCTCGTCCTCGCCCTCCTCCAGCAGCACGGCGATGGGGGCGTTGACCTTCACGCCTTCCGTCCCGGCCTCCACCAGCAGCTTGGCGATGGTGCCCTCCTCCACGGCCTCGACTTCCATCGTGGCCTTGTCGGTCTCGATCTCGCAGAGCACATCTCCGGACGATACGGTATCGCCCGGCTTCACCTGCCAACTGGCCAGCGTGCCCTCCTCCATGGTGGGGGAAAGCGCCGGCATGGTAATGGTTATCGGCATGTCGCGTCCCCCTATTCGCTGTAGCAGACGGCCTTGGCCGCCGCGACGATGTGATCGGACTGGGGCAGTGCCAGCTTCTCCAGGTTGGCGGCATAGGGCATCGGCACGTCAACGCCGGACACCCGTTTCACGGGCGCATCCAGCCAGTCGAAGGCTTCCTCCATGATCCGTGCCGAGAGTTCCGCGCCGATGCCGCAGGTTGGCCAGGCTTCCTCTACCGTCACGCAACGGTTGGTCTTCTGCACGGAACGCACGATGGTGGCGCTGTCGAGCGGGCGGATGGAGCGCAGGTCGATGACCTCCGCATCGATCCCTTCCTCCGCCAGCTTCTCCGCGGCCTCGAGTGCCTTGCCGACCGTGATCGAATAGCCGACCAGGGTCACGTCCTTGCCGGGACGAACCACCTTCGCCTTGCCGATGGGCAGCACGAACTCCGGATCCGTCGCCACATCCCAGGTGCGACCGTAGAGGACCTCGTTCTCCAGGAAGATCACCGGATTGGGGTCGCGGATCGCGGCTTTCAGCAGTGCTTTCGCACTCATCGCGTCATAGGGTGCCACCACTTTCAGTCCGGGAACGGAGGCATACCAGGGAGCATAGTCCTGGCTGTGCTGCGCGCCCACACGCGCCGCCGCACCGTTTGGTCCACGGAACACGATGGAACAGCCCATCTGGCCACCGGACATGTAGAGCGTCTTGGCCGCCGAGTTGATGATCTGGTCGATCGCCTGCATGGCGAAGTTGAAGGTCATGAACTCGACAATGGGCTTCAGCCCGCCAAAGGCCGCACCGACACCGATCCCGGCGAAGCCGTGCTCGGTGATCGGGGTGTCGATGACACGCCGGGGGCCGAATTTCTCCAGCAGCCCCTGGCTGACCTTGTAGGCACCCTGATACTCGGCCACTTCCTCGCCCATCAGGAACACGACCTCGTCTCGCTCCATCTCTTCCATCATGGCATCACGCAGCGCCTCGCGCAGGGTGATGTTGGTGGTCTCCGCGCCCTCGGGCAGGTCGGGTTCGGCGTCGCTGTCATCCTGCTCTGCCGCCGGTGCATCATCCTTCGCCCGGGGCTGCGCCTTCGGTTTCGCCTCTTTCTCCGGTTCGTCGTCGGCTTTCGGGACATCCTCCTTCGGTGCCGGTCCGGCCGATCCTGCATCGAAGCCGTCCAGCGCACTCTCGTCCTCGCCCTCCTCCAGCAGGACGGCGATGGGCGCATTCACCTTCACGCCCTCGGCTCCCTCATCGACAATCAGCTTGCCGATGGTGCCTTCGTCCACCGCCTCGACCTCCATGGTTGCCTTGTCGGTCTCGATCTCGCAGAGCACGTCACCCGGCCCCACCTGATCACCGGGCTTCACCATCCATTTCGCAAGTGTGCCTTCCTCCATCGTGGGGGAAAGCGCGGGCATCAAAATCGCAACTGGCATCCGTCTGCCCTCCCTCAGGCTTCGACAAGCACGTCGGTATAGAGCTCGGACGCTTCCGGCT
>CAXBNO010000141.1:0-7554 GCA_963976775.1 uncultured Kordiimonadales bacterium | reverse complement strand
CCAGATTGCAGCGCGGATCAGCGCCTTGGTCACGGCCAGGGCCGTGTTCGGATACTTCTCCGCGAACCCGGCAGTGATGCCGAAGACCTTCTCCGGATTGTCCTTCCAGATTTCGTAATCGGTGATGACCGGAACGCCGATCCCCTTGAAGACCGCCTGCTGGTTCCAGGGCTCGCCCACGCAGTAGCCATGGATGGTGCCGGCCTCCAGTGTTGCCGGCATCTGCGGCGGCGGCGTCACGGACAGCAAGACATCGGCCTGAATCTGCCCCGTGATGTTCTCGCTAGAGTAATAACCGGGATGCAGGCCACCGGCGGCGAGCCAGTAGCGCAGTTCGTAGTTGTGGGTGGAGACGGGGAAGACCATGCCCATCTTGAACGCCTTGCCATCGTTGCGGAAGCGGTCAACGACAGGTTTCAGGTAGTCGGCCCCAATCGGATGTACCGGCTTGCCGTCCGCCTGCAGCGGAATGTTCGGCTTCATCTCCGCCCAGACCTCGTTGGAGACGGTGATGCCGTTGCCGTTCAGGTCCATGGAGAACGGGGTGATGATATGGGCCTCGGTGCCGAAGCCGATGGTCGCGGCCAGCGGCTGGCCGGCCAGCATGTGGGCCCCGTCCAGTTCCCCGGTGATCACCCGGTCCAGCAGGACCTTCCAGTTCGCCTGCGGCTCCAGGGAGACAAAAAGTCCCTCATCCTCGAAGTAGCCCTTCTCGTAGGCGATGGCGAGCGGGGCCATGTCGGTCAGCTTGATGAAGCCGAAGGTCAGTTCGTCCTTCTCCACATCCAGCATCCCGGCCTGCGAGATTCCGGGTGCGCCGATGCCTGTGACGGCAGCAGTGGCCAGTGCCACGAACGCACCCTTTCGGATGCGACTGAACAGTGAATGGGTCACGTCCCTCTGTCTCCCTTTGCCCGGGGTCCGGCGATGCCACACCCCCACCCGGCCATCGGCCAGGCACAAAAAAAGACCGCCCACCTTTTCCGTCGCCGCTGGATGCGGTTCCGTCAAGGTGGCGGCCTTGCCACGGGCGATCCGTCAATGGATCGCTATGTCCTGGAACGCCGTCGTTGGCGCTCGCTTCTACCTATTCAAGCTCCATGCCAGAGCATGATTTCATTTTTAATTATTTATTTCAAACGGTTATCATGATGATGAGAATTTGGTCAGCACGGCTGTTCGCTCGATTCTTGTGCATTGCGGCAAAAAAATTGTGCACTTGCCGCCTCAGTGAACATCTGGTCGAACTTCACCGAGATAGCCCCGGACGTTGGCCGGATCAAAATGACGACCATCCATCAGAGGGGCATGATCCCGGCCATCCGCTGCGCCCGGAAACCCGGTTGCCTCTGCCAGAAAGTCGGCACGATAGACCTCACTCACCATCCTCACGGCCTGTTCGCTGTAGTCGATCTGCCCCCATCGCATCATCTGGCTGAGCACCCAGGTGGCGGCAGCAGGATCGGGCAGGTTCATTCGCCCGCCGCCGAAGCGCAGGAAATCGGGCGCATGGCGGATCGTCCCGTCCGGATGCACCACCAGATCACCGGTCAATGCGCGGCGCAGGATGCGTGCGGGCGCACCGACATGTGCCTCATCCGCCAGCAGTCCGACCAGATCCTCGCGATTGTCCGGGTCCTGGCACCATTCCGCGCCCGCTTGCAGCGCACGCAGCAACCGCCGCAACAGGTCCGGGTGACGTTCCGCCCAGACCGTGCGGGCACCCAGCACCTTCTCCGGCGCGTCAGGCCAGATGTCGTGTTTCAGGGCGGCCAGGCCCGCATCGACCGCCAGACTGCCCCAGGGTTCGCCGACACAGAAACCGTCGACCTGTCCGGCACGCAGACTGTCCACCATCATTGACGGTGGAATCACGACGATGCGTACATCCATGTCCGGGTCGATACCCGAGGCTGCCAGCCAGTACCGCAGTTCATAATTATGGCTGGAGAACGGGAAGACCATGGCCAGCACGAGTGGCGGCAAGCCCGCCGCAGCGCGCTGCCTGATGCGGTCGCGCAGCGCCAGGCCAGCGGTCACGGGGCTTCCCCGCCAATCGCGCGCGGTTTCATCCAGACCTGCAAAGAGTGTCCGGCTGAGTGCGATGACATTGCCGCCCCGGCCAAAGGCAAAGGTCGCGACCGTCGGCACCTTCAGATGATTGATGCCCAGCGAAGCCGCGAGCGGCATCCCCGCCAGCATCTGCGCGACATCCAGATGACCGACATTGACGCGGTCGCGAATGCTGGCCCAGGACGGTTGCCGCAGCAGGCGCAGGTCGATTGCCTGCGCCGCCGCCATGCCGCGCCGCGCCGCAACGATCAGCGGTGCCGCATCCACCAGCGGCAGGAACCCGGCGCGCACGACTTCATGTCCCTCGCGGCCCCTATCCATGTTCATGTCGATTTCCACGCACGGAGTTCATCGTACACCTCTTCCGCAAGGGGCAACGACCAGTGTGGCACGCCGCCCAGGCAGGATTCCGTTCGCGCTCCGTTGCGCATTCTGACTTCATGTCTCGCCATTGAGACCCTTCATTCCGGCACTTGCCCGTTCAGGCAAGCAGCTCCGATGCCGTCACCACGCTGCGGGCGATTTCGGCAATCTTCTTCTTCTCGTTCATTGCGGTGCGCCGCAGCAGCGCATAGGCGACCGGTTCGTCGATCCCCTTGCTGCGCATCAGGATCCCTTTCGCCCGCTCGATCACCTTGCGATCCTCCAGCGCGCCCCGCGTTTCCTCCAGTTCCGTCCGCAGGCGGGAGAAGGCATTGAAGCGGCTGATCGCCATGTCGACGATGGACCGGACCCGGGACTGCACCAGACCATCGACGATATAGGCCGAAACGCCCGCCTCGATGGCCTGATCGATCATCGCCCGGTCCGAATGGTCCACGAACATGGCAATCGGGCGCCGTACATCACGGCTCACCTGGAACATCTGCTCCAGCACATCACGACTGTGATCCTCCAGATCGATGACGATGACATCCGGGTCCAGGGCAAAGATCCGCCGCTGCAGATCGAATGTATCGGTGATCAGGTGCGCATCCACCTCTCCCGCCCCTGTCAGCCCGTCCACGAGGATGGCCGCACGAACGGGATTGCTGTCGATGACCGCTACCTTGAGGGATGTCTTTTGCATTGCAGCAAAAGAATGACGCGGCGCACAACAATTCGTCAAGCCGTTTGCGCCGGTGTCCCCCTGCGCACTGATTACCGGCAGCGTCTGTCCGGCCATGCCATCGCCACAAGCGGCTGTCGCGCGGGCTCGGGACTGATTGTTATTGCAACTGACTCGCAATAGCATATAAATGAGGAAGTTCCTTCCGCTGCACATTGAGCCGGACGGGGTTCCGAGAAGGTTCCATCGCGCGGCGGCGGGCCGAAACAACAGTGAGGTTGGGATGTATATCGCAATGAACAGGTTCCGGATCGTGCCGGGCCAGGAAGATGCCTTCGAACAGGTCTGGGAGGAAAGGGACTCTCGGCTCACCGAATTGCCGGGCTTCATGGCCTTTCATCTGCTGAAGGGACCGAAGGCCGACGACCACACCCTCTATGCGTCGCATACCATCTGGACGAACGAGGCCGCGTTCGAGGCATGGACCAGGTCGGAGGCATTTCGCCAGGCACATCAGGGGGCAGGCGACCGCAAGCACATCTACAAGGGACACCCCGTCTTCGAGGGGTTCGAGGTCGTGCAGCAGATCTGAACCATGTCCTGTGAATCCACCGAGCCGAAATCAGCGGAGAATATCCCCGTCACCGTCAACACGGGCGGACGCTATGTGGACAGCGCCGCACTGCTGGATGACCAGCGGGAATTGCTGATCCGGCATCGTGGCGACACTTACCGGCTGCGCCTGACCGGCGCAGGAAAACTGATACTCATCAAGTAGCGGCTCGGGCAGGGACACACCCTCCCGAGCCACCAGACACCAACAGACACGACGATCCAAGCCCGCCACCTGCGGCTACCAGAGGCACGCACGGCAGCCAGCCAGGATTCTTGCACCTCGTGAGAAGAACGGATGGCACCAATGAACAGACGCTGGAACCGCGTTGTCATGACAACGGCCCTGATGACGATGGCTGCCGCGTCAGGCAGCAGGGCGCAGAGCAATGATACGGAGGCGCAGGAGCAAGTGACCCGCCTGCCCCAGATATCCGTGACCGCCGGTCGGACCCCGATCGAGGCGGCAGAGTATCCGGGCATGGTCACCGTAATGCAGCAGGATGATATCGACCTGCGGCAGGCGTCATCACCCGACGACCTGCTGAACTTCATTCCGAACGTGGAATTTACCGGCGGCCCGCGCCGCACCGGAGAGACCCCCAGCATTCGCGGCTTCTCCGGCAGTGACCTGGTGATCCTGATCGACGGCGCGCGGCAGAACGTCAACGCGGCGCACGACGGTCGCTTCTTCGTTGATCCGACGATGCTGAAGGAGGTCGAGGTGCTGCGTGGTCCGGCCTCGGCCCTGTTCGGCTCCGGCGGCACAGGTGGCGTCATTGCCTTTCGCACACTGGACGCGGCGGACGTGCTGCAGGGCGACGAGACCCTGGCCGTGCGCCTGGCAGCGGGCTACCAGACCGTCGACCGGGAAGAACTGGTTGGCCTTTCGGTATTCTCGAAGCCCATCGATTCACTGGACGTTACTGCCAATTTCACCTTCCGCGATCCCGGCTCCATCAAGCTGGGCGACGGCAGCGAACTGACCCGGTCAGATGACGACATTCTCTCCGGCCTGCTGAAGGGGATCTATGACGTCGGCGGCGGCCACACCGCCGAAGTCTCCCTGCTGTCCTTCCGCAATGACGCAAAGGAACCGAACGTCGGTCAGGGCCGGGCCGGGAACGACCTGGTCGACAAGGAGATCGAAAGCGATACCGCACGGTTGAGCTGGCGCTATGACGCACCGGCCAACGAGATGATCGACCTCGACACACAGGTCTACTATTCCCGCAACCGCATTGACGAGACCCGCCTCGACAACAATGGTGCCGGGGCGCAGGGCGACGTGCTGAAGCGCGATGTCGACACGCTGGGTTTCCGCGCCGACAACCGGTCCCGTCCCGCATGGCTGAGCAACGGCGATGTCACGCTGGTCTATGGTCTGGAAGGCTACCGTGATGTTCAGGACGGCGACCTGAACGGCGGCGCACGTGACGGTGTTCCGGATTCGACCAACCTGTTCGGTGGCGTGTTCGCCCAGGCAGAGTTCCGCTTCTTCGACCCCTTTGGCGCCAACAGCGGTGAAGTGGCGCTGCTGCCCGGCGTGCGCTTCGACTACTTCAATTCCTCCAGCGAGATCGCCAGCGATGTCACCGATGTGGCGCTGTCCCCGCGCCTTGGTGCCACGTGGGCGCCCGTGCCCTGGATGATGCTGTTCGGCAATTATGCCCATGCCTTCCGCGCCCCCAGCTTCGACGAGGCATTCCTGGACGGTGTGCATTTCGAGATCCCGGTGGGTGCAGGCGTGGTCAACCGCTTCGTCGCCAATCCGGACCTGCGGTCGCAGCGCACCCGGACATTCGAGGCCGGTCTGGGCCTGAACTTCGACCATGTCGTCACACAGGGTGATCATGTCGCCTTCAAGGCGACCCATTTCCGCACCCGCGCAAAGGACTTCATCGACCTGCAGGTGAACCAGCCGACCCTGTTCGTCGATTGCAATCCCTTCATCCCCGGCAATTGCGACGGCACCACACAGGCTGTGAACATTCCCGATGCCGTGCTGTTCGGCAACGAGATCGAGGCGAGCTATGACAACCGCCGTACACGTTTCGTCTTCGGCTATTCGAACCTGGACGGCGATGACCTGACCAACGGCGGCAAGCTGGGCGTGCTGACCCCCGACCAGTTCACGCTGGATGCAGCGATCAAGTTCCCTGAACAGGGCATCGTCACGGGCATCCGCACCCTCGCCGCCATCGACTTCGACAAGGTCGACAACGCTGCGGACGAGCGCCCCGGCTATGTCGTCCATGACATCTATTTCGCCATGGTCCAGCCCATCGCCGAAGCCACCGAGATCCGCGTCGATCTCGGCATCGACAATGTCACCGACCGGGCCTACGCGCGGGTCTTCAACGACGCGTTCGAACCGGGCCGGAACTTCAAGGGCCGCCTGAATCTCACCCGCCGCTGGTAGCGGTCAGGCCTGGTCAGCAAAGGAGCGAACATGCGACTGCAGGGCAGAATCATCGGACGTGTCGTCATCGGTCTCGGCCTGCTGGTCTGGGCCAGCCAGTCCGCCTCCGCCGACAATGGGAGAATAGTCTCCATTGGCGGTTCCGTGACCGAGATCGTCTATGCTCTGGGGGCCGGGTCACGACTGGTCGCCGTGGACCAGACCAGCCTGCACCCGCCCGAGGCGCAGGACCTGCCTGATGTGGGATATCTGCGCGCGCTCTCGGCGGAACCGATCCTCTCCCTTGCGCCGGACCTGGTGCTGGTGGAGGCGGATGCGGGACCGCCGGAGGTCCTGACACAGCTCGAAAGCGCCGGCGTGATTGTCGCGCGCATGCCCGACCAACCCGACATCGTGGGGGTGCAGGCGAAGATCCGCGCGGTCGCCGCCGCACTGGGACTGGAAGACAAGGGTGCTGAACTGGCCAGCCAGGTGAGCGAGGACCACGCCCGTGTAATCGCACAGGTCGGGAAGGTACAGACGCAGCCACGGGTCATGTTTGTCCTGTCTGCCGGTCGTGGCGCACCACTGGTCGCCGGGGAGGGAACATCTGCAGAGTCGATCATCAGTCTGGCCGGTGGTCGCAATGCCATCTCGGGATTTCCCGACTATCGCCCGCTGTCGCCGGAGGCGGGTGTCGCAGCTTCACCAGACGTCATTCTGGTCACCTATCGCACCATGCGCCTGCTGGGTGGTGTCGAGGGGCTGATCAGCCTGCCCGGCATTGTCGGGACACCTGCCGCCGACAGTCGCCGCATCGTCTCGATCGATGGGCTGCTCCTGCTCGGTTTCGGTCCACGCACGCCGGAGGCCATCGCGACGCTGGCCCAGTCGCTGCATCCCGGACTCGAATTGACCCGCCGATGACTGACATGGCGCCAGCCCTGGAGCGACAGGCTGACCTTCTGCTGGCCGAGCACCGCCGGGTGCGCAGATCACGGCTGCAGCTTCTGGCCTTCGGACTGTTGCTGCTGCTGAGTTGCCTGACCTCGGTCTGCATCGGTGCGGTAGGTATCAGCCCCGGCCAGGTTCTGGGAATTCTCGCCAGCAGCACCACCGGAATTGATGCAGGAGCCGATTTCGGACAGCGGGAGGAGATCATCCTGCTGGCCGTTCGCCTGCCGCGACTGCTTCTGGGCATCGGCGTCGGTGCTGCGCTGGGTGTTTCAGGTGCCGTCCTGCAGGGGCTCTTCCGCAATCCTCTGGCCGACCCGGCCCTGATCGGCGTCTCCAGCGGCGCGGCCCTGGGCGCTGTGACCATGATCGTGCTCGGCAGCAGCATCCTCGCCTTCCTGCCCACCGGTTTCGGCTTCTACCTGATCCCGTTCGCCGCCTTTCTCGGCGGACTGCTGGTCACCGC
>CAXBNO010000140.1:0-7566 GCA_963976775.1 uncultured Kordiimonadales bacterium | reverse complement strand
GGGGCACGAGATCACCGCCCCCGATCCGGCACCGGAAAGCGCCATCGCCGCCATCCACAGCGTCGACTACCTGCGCTTCCTGGCCACCGCGCACGCGCGCTGGCAGGCGCTGCCCAACCCCTCGCCTTCGGTCATTCCCAACATGCATCCGGGGCGGCACATGGATCACTATCCGGCGCATGTCATCGGGCAGGCAGGCTGGCACATGGCCGACACGGCCTGCCCCATCGGCGCGGGAACCTGGGAGGCGGCGCGGGCCGCCGCGGACTGTGCGGTAACCGCAGCCGCGGACGTCCTCAGCAATGGATCACCCGCCTATGCGCTCTGCCGCCCGCCGGGACACCATGCCTATCACGATCAGGCTGGCGGATTCTGCTTCCTGAACAATGTCGCCATCGCCGCCGACTGGGTGCGGGAGCAGGGCCATCGCGCGGCGATCCTGGACATCGACGTGCACCACGGCAACGGCACGCAGGGCATCTTCTATCACCGCAAGGACATCTATTTCGTCTCCGTTCATGCAGACCCGAGCAACTTCTATCCCTTCTTCGCGGGCTACGCGGGGGAGCGTGGTGCAGGCGAAGGGCTGGGGTTCAACCTGAACCTGCCGCAGGCACCCGGCACCAGCGATGAAGGCTGGTTGCAGACCATCGATCACGCCCTGACCGAGCTGCAGCGCAACGGCACCGAGGTGCTGTTGCTGTCGCTTGGTCTGGATCCGCAGGAGAATGATCCGCTGGGCGTCCTGAAGATCACGACGGAGGGCTTCCGGCGCGCAGGTGCCGCAATCTCCGCCTTCCCCGGTCCGGTGGCGATCATTCAGGAAGGTGGCTATCTCTGCGAGGAACTGGGGGCGAATCTGGCCGCCTTCCTCGACGGTTTCGAGAACGGCTGAGGGGCGGAGAATATCTGACTGACCCCGGCCTGCCTTCGCCTGGGCTGTTTGTGGACCCCTGCCAGCCCTCGCCCCCTCCCAACCACCCATAAGGATAATCCCGTGGGTGGTTGGGAGGGGGCGAGGGCTGGCAGGGGACCGCACATACAATTTACCGCGCCCTACTCGAACGGAATGCGCCAGTCCTGCATCGGGCACTTGTCCTGCTCGGCACGATAGGCGCTGCGGGTATCCAGTTCACCATTGCGGCGCGTGGCCTGCTCATCGACCCGCCTTCGGGCATCGCCGACCAGCACGTTGATGGCCTGGCGGAATCGTTCAACGGCCACCTGAATGGTTTCCGCCGGAATTGACTGGCGCATGGACGGTACACGCATGTCGTTCTCCAGTTCGGCAAGCAGGTTTTCCGCCGCCTCACGGAAGACCGCGACGTGCTTTTCCTCATGCGCCAGGGTCACGCGATAGGGGCAACTGTCGGGGTCCAGCTCGCGGGCAACAAAGATCCTGACAGGTCCGGCCACGATATTGACCACCAGGCGCGAAAGGGCATAGCAGCCCCGGTCTGCCGCGAGTTCCGACACCACGAGGTTTGTCCGCACGTGCAGCGATGACTCCGTGGAGCCGAGCTTCCGCCGGTTGGCACCGGGAAAGCTCTGGCCGCGCCGCCGCGACGCGGGCAGGGCAGCGGACGCCAGGTCCTGGACCAACTCCGGCTCCAGCCATTCGATACTGGTCCGGAAATCAGCGGCCTCGGCCACCGGACAATCGGCGGCGTGACCGACACCCATCATCAGCAGCATGGCCAGAAGGACTGAAGCGATTTTCGACATTGTCGCAGCATTCCAGCAGGTCAGCGGACGCGCAACCGGTTCCCATGCCGCCGGTATGGATTGACCGCTTCGCTGTGACCGCTATCTCGGAATGCAGACAACGCGGAGCGGACGCATGACGAAGGAAATCGAGTTCTGGTTCGATTTCTCATCCCCCTATGCCTATCTGGCCTCGGAGCGGATCGAGGACCTGGCCGCAAGGCATGGACGCAGCGTCGCGTGGCGTCCGTTCCTGCTCGGGATCGCCTTCCGCGCGGAGGGGACCAAACCCCTGACCCACTATGATGCCAAGGGGCGCTATTCCACGCACGACTTCGCCCGCTCGGCCCGGCTATGGAACATTCCCTTCACGATGCCTGATCCCTTTCCCGCCGCGGCACAGGATGCCTCCCGGCTGTTCATCTGGCTGGACCGGCACCGGTCGCAACAGGCCGTGCCGTTCCTGCACGCCATCTATCGCGCCTATTTCGTCGGGAACCGGTTCATCGGAGACAGGGCGGTCGTGCTGCAGGTGGCAGGTGAAACAGGTATCGACCTGGATCAGGCAGCGCGGGCAATCGCCGATCAGGACATCAAGGACCGACTGCGGGAACTGACCCGGGAAGCAGTCGGCGACAAGGGTGTCTTCGGCGCCCCGACCATGATCGTTGACGGTGAGCTGTTCTGGGGCGCGGATCGGATCGACATGCTGGACCAGTGGATGACCCGTGGCGGCTGGTGAGACTCAGTCGCTGTCGGTCAGACCAAGGCGCGCATGCCATGCGGCTATGGATTCATCCGGATAGTGCCCATGCTGGCGATCCTTCGGATCGGGTCGGAACATCACCCATTCCGGCCTGAAGTCCGTCATCAGGTGTGTATGCTCAGGCGGGACAGGCAATGGCGTGTCGATCGCACTGGCCAGCGGGTGAATCAGGTCCGGCCATCGGCTGTCGAACAGCCACAGGTGGCTGCCACAGAGACCGCAGAACCGCCGTTCCGCATTGCTCCGCGACACGGTCCCGTCTTCGGCTTCCAGGCGCGCGTGATAGCTGCGGAGCTGGTCTTGCCCCCGGAGGATCTCGAGACTGGCCGCATCGGCCCCGATGTTGATCGCCGAACCACCGCCACCACCGGTCTTGCGACAGATACCGCAGTAACAGACGTTGAAGGGGTAGGGATGCGGGCAGCGCACCCGAAACCGAACCGCCTGACAATGGCACGATCCCTCAAGCAACATTCCGCGAATTCTCCTCCATCCTGTCCGGAGGCAGATGTGCAACCCGACCATCGCGATTCCAGATCGGCCCTGCCCCTGATGGAACTGTATCGACCGGAGAGGGTCCGTACAATTTCTGCGCGCAGCAGCGCCGTCCGGATTTCAGGCGTCCTGCTTCTTCCCCAGACCACTCTTCCGGGCAAACTCGGAGCGCTGGCGCGAATAGGCCGGCGCGACCATGGGGTAGTCGGGCGGAAGCAGCCATTTGGCCCTGTACTGCTCTGGCGTCATGCCGTAAGCCGCATGCAGATGCCGCCTGAGAGTCTTGAGCTTGCGGCCATCCTCCAGGCAGATCAGATACTGGTCCCTGACCGACCGTTCTATCGGCACAGCCGGTTCCTGAATCACCCGTTCCGGCGACACATCACCGCTGTCAATTCCGGAAAGCGCGGACTGGGTGTTGCCAATCAGGGAAACCAGACCGTCGATACCGATTTCATTCTTCGCAACATAGGCGGTCACGATCTGAACAGTCATGTTCATGATCCGCGCAAGTGACCCATCGTCGTCGTCACTGCTCACCCGCTTCCTCCCAGAATACCGTACTGACGCCTTGTTCACGTTTCAGACAGTTGCATTAAGTCCTTGCTTTCAAACAATATGCTGATCGGGCGAAGTTGGAATTGCAACCAAAAACAGCAGTGAATCACGCGTCACCATCAAGGGTGGAGGAACGGAATTCCGGATGCGAACAGGGTGCATCTGCCCCGACACGACAACAGACAGATGCGCAAGTGATCGCGTGCCGGGAAATGACCAATGCGTTGGCGATGACGGCTAAGAGCGCGGGTCCCGACGCATATAGCAAGGCCGAACGCGCGGCGGCGTACCATGTCTCCGCAGCGGCTGAATCGTCTTCAGGAATCGCTGCCGCAGGAGAGCCATGCCGACACCGCGCCTTACCCCCGCACTCGATGCATGGCAGGTGGGTGCATGGCCGCAGTTGATTTGCCGGCACCCGGAAACCCGGAGCATGCCCCACAGGGGCGGGTTGGGGAAACGGCTGACGGGTATGGGGCAGGACGGACTTCACGCGCGACCGGCTGATGCCCGTCAGAAGACCTGATGCCCCGGAGCCACCACCGGCTGCCTCCGCTTTCGGCCTGTTCGCGTAACAGTTGTGTGACAGGGACCATGCGCAGGAAGCCGGGCAGTGCAGCCACCCGGACACAGGATGTCAGGATCGTCCGATCACCTCCTGATCATTCGTCAAAGCCGACGAATGTGGCGACCTCGGAGACCGGCCGCCGGACTGATTTCACCGTGTTCGCGGCGAAATCCTCGTCCGGATACCCCATCGCGACACAGGTCATGATCACCTGATCCTCAGGGATCTGCGCGTGTTCGCGAACCACCGCCGACTGCATGATGCCCTGCCCGTTGATGACCGCCCCCAGACCCCGGGTCCAGGCGGCCAGAACAAGACCATAGGTCACGGCCCCCAGATCGAAATGCGCGATCGTCGCGCCGGGGTCGAGGTCCTTGTCATAGGTCACGACAATGGAGACCGGGGCATCGAACTGGCGGAACCCACGCATGACCCAGTCCTGACGCCGTTCCTTGTCATAGCGCTCGATTCCCATCGCCTCGAAGAGCTGCACGGCAATGTCGATCTGCCGCTGGCGGTGTACGCCCTCGTACTCCCCGTGGGTCGGAATCTCGCGCTGCGGCTTGATGCCGGCCAGCATCCGCTCGCTGTTGCCCTGCCGGATCCTGTCCAGCGGCTCCCCCGTCACGACATGCAGGTGCCAGGGCTGGGTATTCATGGAGGATGGTGCGCCCGTCGCCAGTTCGATGATCTCCTCGATCAGCGCCTGCGGCACCGGATCAGGCTTGTAGCCACGGATACTGCGGCGCGCGCGCACCAGTTCGTCGAATTGCATCGTCTCTCCCCTTGGGCCTGCCGGGCGGTTCCGAGCCGCATCCTGCACCCAGATACCATGGAAGGCACCGGCAGGAGGGGAGGAATTCCGGAGCACCCGGACCGCGCTGCGTGCAAGGCAAGATGACGGCTGTCTTCGCCAGCAAGCGATCACGCAACCCGGTCGGGATCGCGGGCCACACCTACATATGGATGGCGACAGGTACCACCAGTGTGTCCGGTGGCGCGGCCTGCAGGATCGGACGAACCAGATCCTTGAACACCTCCTCCGGATCACGACCGACATCGCCGGGCGCGGTGACGGCCACACCTCCTTCGGTGCCATGCCAGTCGCCATTCAGGTCGATCAGGGCCCAGGGGCCGCCGATATCCTCCTCATCCATGATCTCGACAGCTTCCGCCGCCGTGCGCACGAGTTCCATAAAATCGGCATCCTCGATGCTCATGCGGAGCATGAGATGGCCCTTGCCCCCGCAGTGATCACACGGAGCAGGCTCCCCTGTATCGCGCCGCCCTTCTGCTGTCAGGCGCAGGAAACGCGGCAGCAGGTAGGTCTTCGCCGTAAGATGCCCCTTTCCCTTGCACCGGCCGCAATCGGTCTGCACGTCGGGGCGCTCCGCCTTGCGGGGCAGGGCGAAATCATCGGTCCAGGGACCGCCCACATCCCACCAGTCGGTCTTCGGGGAGGGGTAGACAGCGGCGGTCCCGACGATCATGTCGCCCTCGACCACATAGCTCGCGCCGGTCTCGTCCGCCACGCTGTTCGCCGCCGCACACAATTCCTTGAGCGACATTTCGGGCCCGATCTCGACGGGGCCGTCATCATTCTCCAGATGCTGGAATTCCAGCAGCGACTGGCGTCGCGTCATGCGCCAGGAAACGGACTCGCTGTCATCAGGGGCTGACTCCCGGTCCGCGAAGGGCCAGATGAGTTCATCCACTCTGGCACGGAAATCCACAGGCGACTTGTCCCCTTCCGATCCGGCCATCATCACGTAGAGCAGAGACTTGCCCATGAGATTTCCCCTTCCTCAGCTCGCTTGTCACGACAATGAAAAGGGAACATATGATGAACCGATTTTCAACGAAAATCTCTCCCATAGGTTTGGGAGGACGCAAAACGACACCGCAGACGTGCATCAACACGCACGACGCGGGGCCGGTCGGCGTTCATTTCAGCGAAGAAGGAGAAATGGTGGAGCCAGGCGGAATCGAACCGCCGACCTCTTGAATGCCATTCAAGCGCTCTCCCAACTGAGCTATGGCCCCACCGTTTTCGTGGCGGGTTCCGCAAAGCGGCCCGCGACGGAGGCGGAAACTAGGCAAAGCCGATGCGGATTGCAAGCGCTCAATACAGGCCCCGGCCAACGGGCGAACCGGCAATCAGCCTGCGGTCGCCGACGCGCTTTCCGCCGACCGCGAGAGCCCCCGCAGCGTCAGCCAGCCCAGCGCCAGGATGGGGGCGAAACCGGCGAAGACCCAGAACCCGACCGCGCCGGTATCCGCCGCATCGATCCCGTCCGCGTAGCCGGCCAGATTGGCGAACAGTCCGGCAAGCGCGGCACCAAGACCATAGCCGATCATCTGTGTCGTCGGCACGGCGGCAGAAGCCCGTTCCCGATCACCCTCCAGCGCCGAGACGATGATGCGGCGCAGCACAAAGGCCCACGCACCGCCGAAGCCTGCACCAAGGCAGAAGGCGAAAGGCAGCACGCTCCATATCGATCCCTGCGGCAGGGCAACCGCCAATCCCAGCACACCGATGGTCATCAGCGCGGCACCGCCACGGATCACCAGCATCTCGTAGCGCTGGGGCAGACCGGAAACCGCCAGCGCCGCTATCGTCCAGGCCACGGACTCGGAGGCCACCAGATAGCCGCCGACCAGCGGTGATGCTCCGAAACGCATCTGCGCCAGCAGAGGACCGTAAAGCGTGAAGGATATGGTGCCTGTCGCGAAGAACAGGACGAAGAGGATCCCGCCACCGACCGGCGAACGGATTGCCATGGTATTGCGCGGAAACAGCCGGACGACTGCCCCCCGGTCCAGCCGGAAGAAGCTCACGAGCATCAGGATGCCGAGCACGATCAGGCTGACCGAGGCCACGCCAGATGCCAGCGTGCCGGCCGTGGCGATCGCGACAATGGCCAGCAGCAACAGCAGCAGGCGCGACCATGGAACCATGGACGTCGCGTCCGACGGCGCACGCCCCCTCCCGGGCCTATCGCTGCGCAGCAGCAGAACGGCGAGCAGGACCAGCACAGCGGCCTGAACCGCAAATGCAACGAAGCCCATGCGCCAGAGACCGGCGTTGGCGAAGACGCCCCCGATCAGCGGCCCACAGAAGGCCGATGCGCCCCAGATCGCGGAGATCAGTGCCATCACAACCGGCAGCAGACGATCCGGAAACAGCCGGTCGGTGGCAACGAAGACGATGGCGACCAGTGCGCCACCGCCCAGGCCCTGTCCCAGCCGACCGATCAGGATCACCGCCATGTCGGGTGCGACGGCGCTTGCCAGGCACCCCAGCGCGAACAGGCTGGCGGAGCCGCACATGGCCAGACGCAAACCGATGCGCACCGCCAGCAGGCCCGTGGCAGCACCCGCGACAACGGAGCCGATCTCGTAGAGCGCCAGTGTCCAGCCCATCCATGGCGCGCCACCGACCTCGATCACCGCGCTCGGCATCAGGGTCGCCACC
>CAXBNO010000139.1:0-7570 GCA_963976775.1 uncultured Kordiimonadales bacterium | reverse complement strand
CGGAGCGCCAGTCGCGCGCGCCCTTGGTCGCCCCCTCCGGTGCCTTCAGCACGATGGCGAGATTGCCGAGCGGCTGGATCTGTTCCGCCGTCAGTATCTCGGTCTCGTCGCGGATCGGATCATAGACCGCGAAACGCGTGCCTTCCTTGCGGACAATGGAACGCGCCTCGGTCGGCGAGTCCTTCGGCAGCAGGATGAATGGCGGTTTCAGCTGCTCCAGCGTCTTGCGGTTGAAACTGCGTTCCGTTACCGGGAACCCCAGCCGCTCCGCCGCCAGCCGGAAGCCGTCGAGGGTCATGGGGGATCCGGCACCGGGGGCCGCAGCCTGGATGTCCGGCGCGCCGATCGGACGACCGACCTCCCGCGTGGTGCGAATCAGCAATCGGCGCAATACATCGACACGCAGGCCGGATGGCTCCTCGACCGGTGCGGACTGCTGCCCGGCGTTCTTCGTCTGGGCATCCGGCTTCTGCCTCACCTGCCCCTGCGGTGGCTCTGCCTGCCGTCTGGCAGGCGCATCGTCGGATGCCTTCGTGGCACTGGGGCGACGCCATTCCTCGGCAGCGAGGTCGGAGACGACAGCGCTCTGACGGGCGCTCGCGGCGTCCTTCGCCTGCTCCGCCGCCGGTCGTCCGGGCTTCGACGCCGGCCTGTCGGCACCGATGCGCGACCAGCCATCGCTGATCGGCGTCACCACAGCCGGTCCCGTCCTGGGTCGCGGTCGCGACCAGCCACCTTCGTCGTCCTGTCCCGGTCCGTTGCTGTCCGACGGATCAGCCATTCAGCGTTCCTGCCAGTTCCATTTGATCATCGACCTGCGACTTCCAGCATCACTTGCCCGGGACCATGCCCTGCTTTCGCGTCAGCAGCCTCGGCGGACGCCGCTTCTCCGCGACGCTGAACAGGCTGAACGTACGACCGACATAGTTGGTCACGCTGTTCAGCCCCTTCATGTAGTCCACCAGCCGCTGGTCCTTCACGGCCTCGACCATCCGCACCGGGCGGCGCGGGTCATCTGTCTCGAAACGCATGTAGAACCAGGGCTCACCACGTCGCAGCACCAGATCCTTCGACATGTCATGCCATTCGAACGCCCACATCATCGGGCGCGGCCAGATGTGGATCGGCAGACGGCCTCCGATCATCAGGCCAGGCCAGTGCCGTCCGGTATAGCTGTTGAACGGCGGCATCTGGTTCATCCAGCAGACATCGTCCGCCACGAAGATATAGGGTGTGATGAACTGGATTACAGGCCGGTCGGGGTGTCGCCATTCCTTGCGCGGCATCACGGCCACCATCTGCCCCAGATGTTTCGACCGGATCTGGCTGCGATCCCCCAGCGCGTTGATCAGTTGCGGCTTGCCCTGCTCGTCCAGCTTGATGCGCAGTTGCACATCGATCGGTGCCACGACTTCGAACAGCCGGGCCTCATAGTCGATCACGGCCGGGCAATAGGTCACCGACTTGGCGTGCGAAGACGCCGCGGCCTGGCGCTGCTGCGCCCGGGGGGCCTCCCAGATGAAGCCTGCCTTCTCCGCATCGATGATGTAGCCGACATCGACCACCCGCCGCTCCGGCGGGCGCTGTCCCGGCGGGGCCACGGGTTCCTCGGCTCTCAGATATTCGAACATGTGCCTCTCGTTTCCCTTCCCCAGCACCAAGCAAGAAACGTTCCCCGGATTCGGTCTGCGGACGCCTTGATTCTGCGCGTCCGCGGGTGGAGTGTCCAGCAGGCTCGTCCGCGCCTTGTCGCCGCTATCGCCCGGGCAGTCCGGAATGCGGACGGATCAGGCCTGCAATCCGTCGCGCATCGCGCTGCAGGGCAACCGACGGTGCCGCCGCCAGCAGCCACTGCCGCGCCAGACGCTCCCCGGTTCCGGGCACCGCTGACGGGGGAAACATGTTGCAGTGATCGCGCACGATGCGCTCGAAGAATCGCCCGCCCACACGATCCACCGGCAGTTCGCGCGCTGCCGGTGAAACATCCGCCCCCAGCCGCCCCAGCAAGGCGACAAAGACGGAGACCGGGCGCAGCATCCGCCCCTTGCGTGCACGCCCGGCAATCTCCGACCAGTCGATCCGTTCGCCACGCTGAAACATCAGCAGGCCGTCGATCACGGTCTTTGCCGCATCCGCCGTGAACAGGTCCCGGGCGGCATGGCTGGCGGAGAGCATGAACGCATGTGTCGGTGACGGGATGGTGAGCCCTTCCCTGACCTGTGCCGCCGCCAGCATGTCCGCTGTCGGAAGCGCGGTATCGAAGGGAGCGGCATCCCCCGCCACATGCAGGTCGATATTGACCGCGCCATCGGGTGAAAGCAGGGGCTGGAAACTGGCCTCGCTGACGAAGCCCCAGCGGCTGCGTGTCGGCTCGGTCGCAAATGCGAACCCGCGTGCTTCCAGCAGGTCGATCACCGCGCCAAGGTCTTCACCGCGCACCAGCAGGTCCGCATCAGACACCCCGCGATCCTGCGGCGCGGGGTAGAGCCAGGCACCACTGGCCAGCCCCTTGATGGCCAGCACGGGCAGTCCGGCATCGGCAATCGCCCCGTACCATCGACGACCGGCAGCGTGCCTGAACCTGTTGAGCAATTGCGATTGCCGGACTGTTTCATCGGGCAGCTGGGCACCCGGCAGGACAGCGGCGACGGTCGCCGCAGTGACCCTGTCCGCCAGTGCAGCCGCAAGATCCGGATCCGGGTCTGAAACACCATCAGTTCCGGTCCCGGCCCCTGCGATCCTGCGCCAGATATCCAGGCCGTCTTCCGCGCCGCGATTCGCATCAGGTTCGGACATGTTGCCGGTCATCTGTCTCAAATCGGGACCAAACAGGGTAAGAACATGTGTCGCCGGTCACGACAGTGCACCTGACCGGCCCGCACAGCCTGTTGATGAAACGTTGGTACATAGTCATGTATGATCAACGTTCAGATGCAAGGGCGGATTCGCCGACTCTTGCGTGGTTCTTGCATGAATGGCGGTGTCATGAAGAAAACAGTCCAATTCTGCACCGCCTCCATCCTGGCACTGATGCTGGGCACGGGGGCGTTCGCCCAGTCGTCGACGGATGACTCACGCGCCGAGGCCCTGGCCGGGGCCATCGCCGGCAGCGAGGACGGCCAGCGGGCCATCGAGCGCTATCTGGACAGCGGTGGATTGCCGGAAGCTGCGGCACAGCGCGCCGTGGCCCTGATCCGGGAATTGCAGCGCAGTGACCTTGTCGCCGATCCGGTCGTGCTGGCAGCCGCCGCCGACCGTGTTTCGTCCGCCGCCAGCAGGTCCTTCATTTCCGCGCGCATCTTCAAGGCGAAGGTGACGACCTCCTTCGAGCTTGGAGAAGGCCGCTACGGCTTCGACTTCGGCCCGCCCGATGCGAAGGTGACCAAGGGTTTCACCAAGGTGACCGCCCGCAGCGATTTCGTGAAGGGTCCGAAACCTGCCGCCATGCGTCGTCCGGAAGGTGACACGCTGCTGCGTGACGGTATCCGCAACCTGCGCGTCGTGCGCCTGCCTGTACCCTCCGGCAAGTATCGCGTCTTCCTGATGACCGACGACATTGGCGTGCCGGAGGCCGTGACCAGCCCGTTCGGTGAGGCCATGAAGGTCAATGGGCAGCGCGTGCGTGTCGCCGCCTCGACCCCCGAGACCTGGGCCGCCGAAACCTATCTCGCCGAACCCGGTGCCTATCTGCAGGACAGTGAGAAGGCCGATGATGTGTCCCGGCGCGGCAATGCCCGCGGTGCAAGTTCCGGCGGTGTCGTGATGATGAATGCGGTGGTCGAGAACAACGAACTGGTGATCACCTTCGACGGGCGGGCGGGGCTGGAGACCTACCTGACCGGCGTGATCATCGAACCGGAGGCGATGCAGGAGAGCATCTTTGCCCCCTCCGCCGAGGCCCGACGGGTTCTCTTCACCGGGCAGGATCAGTTGCTCGAGGCCGAGAACCAGGTGAATCAGGCTGTCGCGCAGTTGCTGAACGATGTTGCCACGACCGCCAGACCGCAGGAACTGGCCGCATTGCTGGACCAGCCGGAACCAGTTGTGGAACCGGCACTGGATGTCAGTCCAAACTAGAGACTGAACGAATCGGTTCGGCAGGGCAGGTATTTCGGTTGTGAGGCAGGGGAAGACAGGGATTCGCGCCATTGCGTCGGCCACTGCGACACTCGCGCTGGCCCTTGCCCTGCTTCATGGCGGCACATCACCTGTCGGCGCGCAGGGCGCGACGGATACGGCAACCGAAGGCCAGGTGCGCCAGCAGATCATCCAGAACCCGATCATCCCTGCCATTTCGGACCCGGAACCAAGATTCACGACTGCCAAGCAGGACGCCATCCTCTCCCGCCCGCGCCCCGAGTACGACGAGATCGGGCTGGAGGCCGGGGGCCTGTTTTTCGATATCGAGCATCTGGGCCGGGGCCAGCCGCTGGAAAGCTTCCTGCTGTTTCCCCAGGTCGATGTCGGCCTGACCTTCGATGACAACATCTTCGCGACCCAGAACGGGCGAGTGGCCGACTTCATCGGCTCCATCAAGCCTTCCCTTTCGCTCCGCTCCAACTGGGACAATCACGAGATCTTCGCGGAGGCGCACGGGCGGTTCACGCGCAACCTTTCCAACAGCCGGGAGAGCGTGCGCGAACACGGTTTCTCCACCGGCGGCAAGCTGGAGATTTCCGAGTTCGAATTCATCCGCGCATCCCTCGGTTTCGACCGCAAGACCACGGTTCGCGGCGATGTGCAGGAGGACGTTGGCGGCAATGAGCCGGGTGTCTTCTATCAGACCGGGCTGGACACGACCTGGCAGTACCAGCGGGACAAGTTTCTCTGGCGCGCCAAGGGCAGCATCATCCACAAGAATTTCGTCGATGTCCCGGCCGGTGTCGGCGAGATCGAGACGGACCAGAACGACCGTGTCGAATATGATGGCTCGGTCCGGCTGGGCTGGGAGGAATGGGAAGGCACGACCCTGTTCGTGCAGCCCAATGTCGGCTTCACCCGCTTCATCCAGCAGGTCGACAATACGGGCGTCGAACGGAACTTCGGTCGCTACGGCATCCTCGCCGGTTTCACCTACGACCTGACCGCCGTCACCTTCCTGGAAGGGGCGATGGGCATCGGGCTGGCCACGTTCGCAGACCCCAACAGCGATGATTTCTTCTTTGTCGATGCCAGCCTCGACTTTGTCTGGAACCCGCACGACAGCTGGACATTCAAGGCCGGATTCGAGCGCGACGTGACCGCGACCAACGCGGTGACGAACGTCAATGGCGTCAATGTCTCGGACGTGGCGACGATCTCGAACGAACTAAGCCTCGCCGCACAGCTCGAGGTGACCTACGAGTTACTGGCCGAGAACGAACTGGGTTTCCGCCGCTCGGAAACCGTGGCCGGCAACACCATCGACAACGTGCTGGCAAACGAGTTGTCACTGCTCTGGCTCATGAACGAGAACATGCGGCTGCGTGGCTTCTGGCAATTCACGCTGTTCAGTTCGAACGACGCAAACCGGGAATTCCTCCGCAACAGGCTTGGTGTGGTCCTGACCTTGCATTATTGAGGTGAGCCGACAGCAATCCAGCGGTTTCCCGTCGCCCAGCAGTGCAAAATCATAGCGGACAACAGGTATGAGACAGAATTCCATTCGACGTCTTGCAATCGGCATCATGGCCCTCGCAGCCGTTGCTGTCGTGACGCAGGGCTGTTCGGAGCGCCGCTATGAACGCGTCACGAGCAGGGCAAGCGCCCCCGCGCCGGTGACGCAGCAGGTGCAGCCGACGACTGTTGCGCCTGTCACACCGGCCGCCGAAGCCGTGCCGCCCGCGCCTGACAATCGCCTGGTCCTGCAGAGCGAGCCGCAGGCGGCGGCCCCCGCTGAAGAGAGCGTGCGCCTTGTCCCGCAGCAGAATCAGGGCGTCGTGATCCGGCCCACCGCCGTTGGACCGGCAGCGCTGGACGAGAACAAGCCGCCCATCAGCGTCGACGAACTGCCGGGCGATGTGCCGCAGAAGCTGGAACAATACCGACTCGGCCCGGGCGACCGCATCCAGATCAAGGTCTTTGGCCAGGACGACATCTCGGGTGAGTTCGAGATCAGTGCGGCGGGTGAGCTCTCGGTGCCGCTGATCGGACAGATCACGGCGGAGAATCTGACCCTCGGCGAACTGTCACAGGTGCTGACCGTGGCACTGGACACCAACTTCATCGTCGATCCGAAGGTCTCGATCGAGGTCACCAACTACCGCCCGTTCTTCATCCTGGGCCAGGTCGGCAAGCCCGGCTCCTACAAGTATCAGCCCGGTCTGAACGCCCGCATGGCCATCGCCATCGGCGGTGGCTATACCCGCCGCGCGCGGGAGGAACCGATCACCATCTTCCGCACCAATTCAGCGGGTGAACTGATCCGGTTCCGCGTCGATCAGAATGCCATCATCCTGCCCGGCGACACGGTCGAAGTGCACCGCCGCCTGTTCTGAGGATCAGCCTGCGATCTGCGCATGCAATCCGGTCGACGCAGGACACCAGGACTCCCCTTCCCCCTCGACGGGGGAAGGCCGGGATGGGGGTGAATCGGCGAAGCCGAACTACGGTGGAAGTACAGCGCGATAGCCTGCGGCTTCACCCCCCATCGACCGCTGCGCGGCCACTTCCCCCGCAAGGGGGGAAGAGGGTTTCAGGTTCCAGAACTACTGAGCAGGTGGCCGTTCAGCCGCGCCGTGCCCAGTCGATCATGCGGGCGAAGAACTCCTCCGCCGCTGCGATCTGCTCCAGACCCACGAACTCGTCAGGCTTGTGGGCGTGGCCGATATCCCCGGGGCCACAGACCACCGTCGGCACGCCTGCCCCCTGATAGTGACCGGCCTCCGTCCCGAAGCTGACCTTCTGCGAGGCATTGGCCTGGGCGAAGGCCTTGGCAAGTGTCGTCGCCTCGGCATCTTCCGCCGTCTCCAGCCCCTCGAACCAGGAAATCTGTTCGAACGAGATACCGGTGCCGGGCTGGATCGCCTGCATCTCCTGCGTCAGCGCCGCCGCCTGCGCCTCGATCCGCCCGAAGATTTCCCGGGTATCGTCGGC
This sequence comes from uncultured Kordiimonadales bacterium, assembly GCA_963976775.1. Taxonomy (GTDB): domain Bacteria; phylum Pseudomonadota; class Alphaproteobacteria; order Minwuiales; family Minwuiaceae; genus Minwuia. The sequence continues at coordinate 496 of CAXBNO010000139.1, read as the reverse complement.
AGGCAGGTTGCGGAACTCGAAATCGAAGTGGCAGTCCTTCGGCACGATGTTCAGGGCCGTGCCGCCATGCACGACGCCGACATGGATCGAGGTATAGGGCGGATCGAAGGCCTCGTCGTAGGGCCCATGGTCACGCTTCTCCCGCGAGATCGCGCAGATCCCGGTGATCAGTTCGGCGGCGTATTCCACCGCATTGACCCCCTGGTGCGTCAGGGAGGAATGGCACTCGTAGCCCTTCACCCGGGCGCGATAGCTCACCTTGCCCTTGTGGCCGGTGACGACGCCCATCATCGTCGGCTCCCCCACCACGCAGAGGCGGGGCTTCGGGTCCAGACCGCGCAGCATCTCCGCCAGTTGCCGCCCACCGAGACAGCCGACTTCCTCGTCATAGGAAATCGCCAGATTGACCGGCACCTTCAGGTCCTGTGCCAGGAAGTCATCCACATGGCTGAGGCAGATGGCGATGAAGCCCTTCATGTCAGCCGTGCCCCGCCCG
>CAXBNO010000138.1:0-7631 GCA_963976775.1 uncultured Kordiimonadales bacterium | reverse complement strand
TCAGGTCGAGGATCATGCGATCCAGGGTGACCAGCGCCCGCTTTGCTTCCGGGTCGCGGATGCGCGGCAACCACTCCGGCAGACCCAGCATCTCGATCACCGGTGTCCGGCCGAAACTGCTGATCAGGGTAGCGACCGCCTTGCCCAGTTCATCGATGGAGGTTCCGAGATCGCGGGAGAACAGGGTCCGTGCCACGATCTCCATGGTCAGGCGCATCATCTCCTGCGCGATGTCCACATGTCGGCCGGTGTCCGCGATGGCGTCCCAGCGTTCGATCAGCCCCTCTGTACATTCGGCCATGATGTCCGCCAGCACCCGCAGGCGCTTGTAGTGGAAGGCCGGGGCCGCGATGCGGCGCTGCCTGCGCCAGAAGGCGCCTTCCGACGTCAGCAGGCCGTTGCCCAGGGCAGGACCCAGGATACGGCGGTTCAGACGGCCCTTGGTGTAGATGTCCGGCTTTTCCACCAGGATCTCGTGAATCCAGTCGGGCCGGTTCACCAGGATGAACGGCTGAAACCCGATACGGCGGAAGGTGTAGTCCTTGTCGAAGACCCAGGGCGGATAGACCTCGATGATGTTGTCGCGGATGGTCCGGATGGTTTCCACCACGCCCAGCCGCCGGTCCTTGCCCGGATGGCGCTGGCGCGGGCGGTTGCTCAGGTCCACCGCATTGGTCATCGGCGTCTCTCATCCTCGCTGGCGAAGGGGTTCTTCGACTTGCGCAGCATGATCCGGATCGGCACGCCGTGCAGCCCGAACGTGTCCCGCAGGCCGTTGACCAGATAGCGTTCATAGGCCGAGGGCAACTGACCGCCGGAAGACGTGAACAGGCTGAAGGTCGGCGGGCGTGCCTTGACCTGGGTCACATAGCGGATGCGGAACCGGCGCCCGTCCACCAGCGGCGGCGGATGTTTCCGGGTCATCTCCTCGATCCAGCGGTTCAGCCGCGCCGTGCTGACGCGCAGGTTCCAGGCCTTCTCCGCCTTCAGCACCGTTGGCAGCAGCTTGTCCACGCCGCGCCCCTTCAGGGCCGAGAAGGTGACGATCGGGACGCCCTTGATCTGCGCGAGCTAGGTTTCCAGCTTGTAGCGGATCTCCGTCATGGTCTCGACACCGTCTTCCACCAGGTCCCACTTGTTGACGCCGATGACGAGGCCGCGGCCTTCCTCCTCCGTCTGCCGTGCGATCACCAGATCCTGCCGTTCCAGCGGCTGGGTGGCGTCGATCAGCAGGACGACGATCTCCGCGAACTGCACCGCGCGCAGGCCATCGGCGACCGCGAGCTTCTCCAGCTTCTGGTTCACCCTGGCGCGGCGGCGCATGCCGGCGGTGTCATAGAGGCGGATGATGCGTCCTTCGTGTTCCCAGTCGACGGAGATGGAATCGCGGGTAATTCCGGCTTCCGGTCCGGTCAGCAGCCGGTCCTGACCGATGATGCGGTTGATCAGGGTGGACTTGCCCGCGTTCGGGCGACCGACAATGGCCAGCATCAGGGGCTTGTTGTCCGGGTCGTCCTCGACGGCCTCTCCGTCGTCATCCGGGGCGAAGGGCAGCAGGGCGTCGTGCAGATCGACCATGCCCTCACCATGCTCGGCGGAGATGGCGACCGGGTCACCCAGACCCATGCCGAAGGCGTCATAGATGCCGCCTTCGCCCGCGCGGCCCTCGCACTTGTTGGCAACGACGATGACCGGCACCTCGCTGCGGCGCAGCCAGTCACCGAAGTGCTGATCCACGGGGGTCACACCGGCGCGCGCGTCGATGACGAACAGCGCGACATCCGCTTCCGCCAGCGCCAGCTCGGTCTGCTGGCGCATGCGCGCCTCCAGACTGTTGTCGAAGACATCCTCCAGACCGGCAGTGTCGATCACCCGGAACTCCAGCCGGGCGATATGGCCCTGAGCCTCCCGGCGGTCGCGGGTGACGCCCGGCAGGTCATCGACAAGCGCCAGTCGCTTGCCCACCAGACGGTTGAACAGCGTGGACTTGCCGACGTTGGGTCGGCCAATGATGGCAACAGTGAAACTCATGGGTCAGGCCGTTCTAGCGATAGGCGACGAGATCGCCGCCATCCGTGACGATGTACAGCGTCTCCCCCGCAACGATGGGTGCCACTGAAATACTGTCGGAGAACTTGATGCTTCCAAGCGCGGAGCCGTCATAGGGCGACATGGACCAGACGGCTCCGTTGCTGCCTGCCACGATCAGGCGGTCGCCAGCCAGAACCGGGCCGACCCAGGTGATGCGCCCGCGCTTGTCCTCCACATCGGTGAACTTCGGCATCTGGGTGACCCAGCGGATACCACCATCCAGCGTGGAGAGCGCCACGAGCTCGGCCTCGTTGGTGACGATGAACAGGAATCCACCGGCAATCCAGGGCGTCTCGCTGCCCGCCATGTCCTGATCCCACAGGCGATTGCCCTGTCGCAGGTCATAGGCAGCCAGATAGCCGCCATGGCTGATTGCATAGACCTTGCCATCGTCGATGATCGGCTGACCGTCGAGGTCGTTGATCGAAGCGAGCGGGGTGATGCGCCGTGCGCGGACAAGCTGATCCGACCAGAGGGCCTGCCCGGTATCAGCGCGCAGTGTGTAGAGCTCACCTGACGAATAGGGGGCGAGCACGAACGGACCCTGCGCGGACGGGGCAGGGGCACCGATCAGTTCCGCCGCCTCGATGATGCCCTGATGCTGCCAGAGCTCGGTGCCGTCTTCGATGTTCAGCGCAAACAGCCGGTTCTCGGAGGCGAGAAGGAATATCCGACCGTTGCTGATGGTCGGCGCGCCGCGCACCGGGCCGTCAACCTTGCCGCGCCAGTAGTAGCGTCCCGTGGCAAGCTCCATGGCGTAGATGTCGCCATAGGCCGTGGCGATGATCAGGCGGCCTTCGCCGATGGCCATGCCACCACCGACTTCGCCCAGATCCTCACCCCGACGGGCCAGTCCGACACGCCAGATGCGCTCCCCCGTGCGGGCATTGAACGCCGAGATCTTGGCCTGCGAGTCCATCGTGTAGACGCGGCCCCCCGCAACCAGCGCGCGGGAGACGATCTGTTCCTGACCATCCGCACCCGCGCCGATGTCGGCACGCCAGGCGCGCTGCAGCGACGGACCAAGTGCGACATGCTGCATGGCGGCATTCGCCGTTCCGGCGGATTGCGGCCATTCGGCATTGACGAAGGGGGCAGGCAGGATGACTTCCAGATCCTGCACACGCTGTTCCGGTTCCAGCTTGGATTCCAGCGCCAGGATCGATATCCGCTCGCCAGGCAATCTGGGCTCTTCCGTGGAGAACCAGCCACTGACCGTATCGCAACCGGCAAGGGTCAGCGCCAGGGCACCCGCCGCAGCCAGCCGGATGAAGGGGTGACGGGAATGCATCTCACTCGGCCCCGAGCGCCCGCAGGAACTGTTCGGCGCGGGCCTTGACGCCGGCACTTGATGCGGCGTCCTGCGTCAGGTCCTTCAGGGTGGCGATCGCGCCAGCCCTGTCCCCGGCGGTCAGTTGTGCGGCGGCCTGGACTTCACGGGCCATGCCGCGGAACGCACCTGATCCATCAATGACCGGCTGCAGTCGCTCGGTTGCCGCATCGGCACCTTGGATCTTCAGCGCCAGCATTGCCGCCTTGATCGCGGCCAGTTCCCGCTGTTCGGCAGGCAGGTCACTGTCGCGGCGAATGCGGTCGAACGCCGACAGGGCCCCGGCATCATCTCCGGCTGCGGCACGTGCGGCGGCTGCCTGCTGGCCGGCCAGGGCGCGATACCCTTCCGAGCCTTCCGCGACCAGAGCCTCGAAAATCTCCGCGGCCTCCGCAGGTTTCTCGCTCTCGAGCAGGATCATCGCCTGTTCGAACCGGGCACCCTGCGCCTGCTGTTCGGAGGCGGTATATTCACGCCAGCCGACGACTGCAGCGGTGGCCGCAATCACCAGCACAATGGCGGCAATCGCATAGGGGCCATAGCGGCGCGCCATCTCTGTCGCACGGTCGCGGCGGACATCTTCGTCCACCTCACGGAAAATCAGATCGTCGCTCAACGCTGCCGCCTGCTGTTACCTGGGGATCAGAACAAGCGCCCTAGATAGCGATTGCCCGGATGCGATGCAAACGGCGTGAGCAGCAAGGCCCGCTTTTTCACAGGCGTGCGGGCAGGAGTGGCGGTTCAGTGACTCTCTTCGATCAGGGCACGCGCGATCCTTGCAACATCTTCCGACGCGGGGCTGAGCGGATGCCGTTTCAGCATCGGCGTCTGGCGACGGATGGTGTCATTGACGTTCGGGTCGCGGGTGATGATCCCGGCGAGGCGCGGCTTCACCTTCAGGAAGTTCTCGCAGGCCGTCGAGAGCTTGGCGAAGGTGCGTTCCCCCTCCGAACGGCCCCCGCACATGTTGACCACCACGCGGAAGTCGCCGCCCGGCCGGTCACCGTGCAAAAGCTTTATCAGGGCGTAGGCATCGGTGATCGCGGTGGGCTCTTCGGTTGTCACCACCATCGTCGGCCCGGCATTGGCGGCGAGGGCACGAATGCTCCGGTCGACACCGGCCCCGAGGTCGAGAACGACATGATCGTAGACCTGTCCGGCGGCCAGCAGCCCGTGACGCAGAAGGCTGATCTGATCGTGGCGGACGTTGACCATGCGGGCGGAGCCGGAACGACCGGCAACCATGTCGAAACCGGTATCGGGCGACTTCGTGACCACCTCATCGAAGCGTTTCGTGCCCAGCACGGCCTCACTGAGATCGTGTGAAGGATTGAGTCCCAGCTGGATATCCACGTTGGCGAGTCCCAGATCGCCATCGAACAGCAGTACCTTGCGGCCCGCCTGTGCCAGCGCGTGTGACAGCGTGATGGCGAACCATGTCTTGCCGACGCCACCCTTGCCGGATGCGACAGTGATCAGCTTCTTCCCCGACAAGGCCTCGGGATGCGTGGCGGCCTTGTCGTTGGAGCGGGAGCGTATGGTTTGATCGCTCATGCGTGCTTCCTGTCTTCATCCAGTTCCGCCGCGCCATCCGGGTCATTCAGGATCAGGCGCGCCAGAGCGGTCGGGGTGAGGGGGTAGAGACCGTCGGCGATGACGGGGGAGGCACCGGCAGCGGCGAAGCTCAGGCCGGTCGCCGCCGCGGCAAGGATGCCGCCGATGCGCCGTGCCGTGTCGATACGGGTTGCCACAAGCCGCGTGACGCCCAGTTCCGCAAAGACGTATGCGATGTCCTCGTATTCATAGGGGTCACCACCGGCGGGCAGCACCAGCACCGGTTCCGCATCATTGATCTCGATGGTCTCGCGCAGTTTCTGGATGTCACTGTCGTCGAACGGGTTCACGCCCTCCGTATCGATGATGCGTGGTCCGGACCATTCAAGCCGACGACCGGGGGTCAGGCGAACGGGGCGGTTGTCCAGGATCTCGGCCAGTTCCATCAGCCTCATCTCGCCGCCCGGCCGTTCGATGTCCGTTGTGGCGATCTTGAGGGGGCGACCGGACAGCACGGATTCAACCGCATACTTGGCCGCGACGACGGTCTTTCCCGCGCCCGGTGGTCCAACCAGAACCAGCGCGTTGTCGGAAGGGCGACCAAAGGGTGTGAACCGGAACACATCCTCCATCCCCGCCGCGAGTGAGACTGTCAGTGACGGGTCATTGACCTGAGCTGCACGTCGGCAGAGCCTTTCGTTGACCTCGATCGGGGCGCCATGAAACGCGACGGCGCGAAGCAGCCGTTCCGCCTCTTCCGGCAACCGGTCCTCGTCGTCGTCGACTTCCAGAGGCAGGACATTGGGGCCGAGATCGCGGTCCCGGATATGGAAGGTATCGCTGACCGGATCGTCGGACGGATCGATGGCAGCGGTCACCTCGACACCCTGCGCGACATCCCGGTTTCCCAGAATGACGGCATCGCGACCGAGTTCCTGGCGGACCAGCCGCAGGGCCTCGCTCATGGACCGCGCTGTGAAGGTTCGGATGCGCATCGTCTATCAGACCTGTGCCAGCTGACGCAGACGCACCTTCGGATGCACCTCGTTCTGTGACATTACCACGGTTGCACCCCGGATACGCTCGACGATGGAGCGGACGAAGGGCCGGATGGCCGGGCTGGTAAGCAGCACCGGATCCTGGCCCTGCTGGCCCAGCCGGTCGTAGGTCATGCGAATGGCACCGATGAATTCCTGCACCTTGCTGGGGGCCATGGCGAGCTGGCGTTCCTCCCCCTGACCGACCAGGGCTTCCGCAAAGGCGCTTTCCCAGTCCGGGGAGAGGGTGACCAGCGGCAGGAAGCCGTCCGGCAACAGGTTGGCGTTGCAGATCTGGCGCGACAGGCGGGTGCGCACATGCTCCGTGATCAGGCTGACATTCTTGGTGAAGCCGACAGCGTCGGAGATGCCTTCCAGCACCGTGGCCAGATCACGGATCGAGACACGCTCGGCCAGCAGGTTCTGCAACACGCGCTGCACGGCAGAGACACTGATCTGGCTCGGGATCAGGTCATCGACCAGCTTGCGGTGGGCGTCAGGCAACTCGTCCAGCAGCTTCCGTGTCTCCGCGTAGGACAGCAGGTCGGGCATGTGATCCTTCAGCACCTCGGTCAGATGCGTCGTGACCACCGTGGATGCATCGACGACCGTCAGGCCGCGGAAGCTGGCTTCCTCCCGCAGGGAATCGTCCACCCACTTGGCAGGCAGGCCGAATGCGGGCTCCATCGTGTTCTCGCCCGGCATGTCGATGTCACCGCCAGCGGGATCGAGCACCATCAGCTTGTTGGCGCGGACATCGCCCGTGCCGGCTTCCACTTCCTTGATGCGGATGGAATAGGTGTTCGCGCCGAGCTGCATGTTGTCGAGAATGCGGACACTGGGCATGACGAAGCCCATGTCGGTGGCGATCTGGCGACGCAGGGCGCGGATCTGGTCGGTCAGCTTCGGACCATTGGTGTCGCCCTCCACCAGTTTCAGCAGGCCGTAGCCGATTTCCAGCCGCAGGTCGTCGATGGCCAGGATCTCGGCGATCGGCTGCTCGGCGGGTTCGGTGGAGGCATTCGGGTTCGCGCCGTCCACGACTTCGGCATCGACCGCCGGTATCTGCCCCTTTCGGTACAGGACCCAGGCCCCGTACCCGGCAGCACCAGCCAGGATCCAGAAGGGAATGAGCGGAATGCCCGGCAGCAGCGAGAGCGCGACAAGCAGGAACGAAGATATGCCGAGAGACGCGGGATAGCCACTGAACTGGCGGAACAGGGCCTTGTCGGCGGACCCGGAGACACCGGCCTTGGAGACCAGCAGACCGGCAGCCGTGGAGACGATCAGTGCCGGGATCTGGGAGACCAGGCCATCACCGACGGTCAGCAGGGTATAGGTCTGCCCGGCTTCCATGAAGCTCATGTCATTCTGGGCGACACCGATGATGATGCCGCCGATGACATTGATGAAGGTGATCATCAGACCGGCGATGGCGTCACCGCGGACGAACTTGGATGCACCATCCATGGCACCGAAGAACGTGCTTTCGTCCTCCAGGTCCTTGCGCCGGGTGCGGGCCTCGTCTTCGTTGATCAGGCCCGCCGAGAGGTCGGCGTCGATCGCCATCTGCTTGCCGGGCATGGCGTCCAGAGTGAAGCGCGCCGCGACTTCCGCGA
>CAXBNO010000137.1:0-7649 GCA_963976775.1 uncultured Kordiimonadales bacterium | reverse complement strand
CGGCCGGAGTTCCACCGGCCTGAATTCGATCACTGACGGGGCGGGATTGATCTGCCCTCTGGGGAGGAAACCGGGAAATGCCGATCTTCGGTCCTGACGTCACACTCGACAATCCGGCCTACATCGACGAGTCCGCACGCATCTTCGGCAAGGTGACGATCGGGGAACAGGCATCCGTCTGGGCCTATGTCGCCATGCGCGCGGAGGTGCGCGAGATCGTCATTGGCAAGCGCACCAACATTCAGGATTTCTGCATGGTGCATGTGGGGTCCCATACCAGCTCCATCATCGGGCAGGACTGCTCCATCACCCATCATGCCATCATTCATGGCTGCCAGCTCGGCGACAACGTGCTGGTCGGCATCAATGCGACCGTGATGGATGGTGCGGTGGTGGGCGACAACTGCATCGTCGGGCAGAACGCCTTCGTGCGGGAGAACCAGGTGGTGCCCCCCAACTCCATCGTCGTCGGCGTGCCTGCCGTCGTGAAGGCGACACGCAACAACTATCTCGCCAACCGCATGAATGCGTTCATGTATTACGAGAATGCGCTGGCCTATGCGCTGGGCAATTACCGGCGCTGGGACGAGGAGTCGTTCGTGCAGCTTGCCGCCGACGAGATGGACCGGCTGAAGGCTGAACTGGCCGCGATGCAGTCACGGGAGGCACAGCAGCAATGAGCACCGCCAACATCGAGATCCGCGCCCCCTACCTGATGTTCCTGGGCGACGTGCATGACCAGCTTGCCGCCAAGACGGCGACCGGTGTCGTTCACTGGCGGCGGGATGACTGCATCGGCCAGGTGCGCTTCCCCGACTGCAAGGCCGACCTGGGCCTTTCCGACATGAGCGTGGCCGAAGGACGGCAGGCTGGCGCGGCCACACTGGTGATCGGCGCGGTCAATCCCGGTGGTGTCCTGCCCGACCACTGGGTGGCAGCCATCGTGGAGGCGCTGGAGAGCGGCATGGATGTGGCCTCCGGCCTGCACATGCGGCTCGCGGCGCAGCCGCAGGTGGCGGAGGCGGCGCAACGTACGGGCCGTGCCCTGTTCGATGTGCGCCATCCGACCGGCAACCTGCCCACCGGCAAGGGCACGAAGCGTCCGGGCAAGCGGCTGCTGACGGTCGGTACCGACTGTTCCGTCGGCAAGATGTACACCTCGCTCGCCATCGCGGCGGAGATGCAGGCGCGGGGCTGGAAGGCGGATTTCCGGGCCACCGGGCAGACCGGAATCTTCATCGCCGGTTCGGGCATCTCGGTTGATGCGGTGGTGGCCGATTTCATTTCCGGCGCGGCAGAGGTGCTTGGCCCGGCAAATGATCCGGACCACTGGGACGTGATGGAGGGGCAGGGATCATTGTTTCATCCCTCCTTCGCCGGGGTGACCATGGGGCTGATTCACGGCTCCCAGCCAGACGCGCTCGTGCTCTGTCATGAGCCGACACGGCGGAAGATGCGCAATGTGGAACATCCGATTCCGGCCATCGATGCCTGCATCCGGGGCCATGTGGAGGCCGCGCGCCTGACCAATCCGGACGTGCGCTGCATCGGCATTGCCGTGAACACGAGCGCATTGCCTGAGGTCGAGGCCGCCGACTGCCTGAAGATGATAGCCGACCGGCATGGCCTGCCGACCGTCGACCCGGTGCGGACCGGCGTCGCCGCACTGGTGGACGCGCTGGAGAGTTCCAATGTCTGATCACGGCACCGGCCCTCTCCCCCACCCGGCCACCCACGCGAGCATCCTTGAAGGGTGGCCGGGTGGGGGAGAGGGCCGTTGCGGCTCCAGCATCCGCCAGGACGCGCTGGCGTGAGGCAGCTTTCGTTTCAGCGGGAGGTTTGGCCGATCCGGGGCACCTTCCGCATCTCCCGCGGGACCAAGACAACGGCCGAGGTTCTGGTCGCGCAGGTGACGCAGGATGGCGTCACGGGCCGTGGTGAATGCGTGCCCTATCGCCGCTACGGCGAGACCTTCGAGAAGGTGGAGAAGCAGATTTCGGAGGCGCAGAAGGCAATCGAGGATGGGGCTGACAGGTACGCCCTGCTGGATCTGATGATCGCGGGTGCGGCACGCAATGCGGTGGACTGCGCCCTCTGGGATCTGGAGGCCAAACTGGCCGGAAGGCCGGTGCATGATCTGGCGGGGCTGCCGTCACCCGGTCCGGTCACCACCGCTTTCACCGTCACCCTGGACGATCCGGAGAAGATGGCGGAGGTCGCGGCGCGGGAGGCGCATCGCCCGCTGCTGAAGCTGAAACTCGGCAACCCGGACGGCGATGTGGCGCGCGCCCGCGCCGTGCGGGCGGCCGCACCGGATTCGACCCTGGTCGTGGACGCCAATGAAGGCTGGAAGCCCGACCAGTTGAACGACCTGTTTGCCGCCTTTGCCGAACTGGACGTGCGGATGATCGAACAGCCCCTGCGCGCCGGTGACGATGCTGCGCTGGGCACGGTCAGCCGCGCGGTGCCGATCTGTGCCGACGAAAGCTGTCACGCCACCGACAGCCTCGACGCGCTGCAGGGCCGCTACGACATCGTCAACATCAAGCTCGACAAGACCGGCGGCCTGACCGAGGCCCTGCGACTGCGCGACGCCGCCCGCCAACAGGGGTTTCAGGTCATGGTCGGCTGCATGGTTGCCACCAGCCTCGCCATGGCCCCGGCGCTGCTGGTGGCGCAGGGCGCCGACTTCGTCGATGTTGACGGCCCCCTGATGCTGAAACAGGACCGCGAACCGGGCCTGACCTATGACGGATCGACCGTCAGCCCGGCGACAGGGGCCTTGTGGGGATAGTTCAGCGCACCGCCGCCTTCACCCTGGGAGCCACCTCCTTCACGAACTTCTCCAGGTGCGGGTTCATCTGGTCCGTGGTCATGCCCGGCGGCACGGCCCAGGTGACGAGGTCGGTGATGCCGAACTCGGTCACGAAGGCGGTCAGTTCGCGGACGCAGTGGTCCACGTCGCCGACCACCCAGCTTTGTGGAATGCGGTCGCGGTCCGTGGTGCTGGACAGGCCATCGCCGGATTCCCGGTTGAAGCGCAGGTAGACCTCCATGCGGTAGCGCTCCGCGCGCTTCACGGCAGGCCAGTCGCGTTCCGGATCGTCGGTGACGAGGCAGGAACGGATGATGCCGATGCGCCTTGTGTCCGGGTCCAGGCCTTTCGCGGCCATGTCTTCCCGCCAGGGGTCGAGCACTTCCGCCCGTGTCCCCTGGGGCAGCAGGTTGGTGCCGAAACGGGCGGCGCGACGGGCACCGGCCTCCGACATGGCGGCAATCCAGAGCGGCGGGCCGCCCGGTTGCACGAAACCCGGCCTGATGAGCACATCCTCGAACCGGTAGCGCTTGCCGGTGAAGCTGAACTTCTCGCCGGAGAAGCAGTGCTGCAGGACGGCTATCCCCTCCTCCGTGCGCGACACCCGCTGCTTCAGGGGAATGCCGAAGCCGCGGAACTCGTGCGGCGCATAGCCCATGCCGATGCCGATCTCCACCCGCCCGTTGCTGATGTTGTCGATGACGGCCAGGTCCTCGGCCAGTCGCACCGGGTTCTGGAACGGCATCAGGCAGATGTCGGATGACAGGCGCACGTGCTTCGTGCGCGCCGCCATGGCCGCAGCGACCGGAATCCATGACGGCAGGTAGCCGTCGTCGAGGAAGTGATGTTCGGTAAACCAGGCGAGATCGAGGCCCAGCGTGTCCAGCCAGGCCACCTGGTCCATGATCGAGGCGTAGAGATCCGGATTGGCAATCCCCGAGTCGGGTGGATTGCGGAAATCGTAGGCAACGCCGATCCTCAAAGGTGGCTTCATTGGTTCTCCCCCCCGGGCCGCACCTCTCACCGGCTGGCGCTGGTGCTCAATAGAACATCATCAGGACCATGAACTGATCCACTGTTCTTCGATCGCTGGCAAGCGGCAGCACCAGGGATTCATGGTGCAGATAGTCCCTGTTGCGCCAGGTTACCGGTCCCCAGGTGCGCACGGGTCGGGGCTCGGCAAGCAACTGCATGTAGATGTCCAGCGCCACAGGCGGCAGCGTCTCGCTGACCGCCTTGCCAGTATTGTCCCGGCCCACCTGATCGACAATCCGGGTTCCGATCAGCGAATAGACCAGATCCCGCCGGTCGGGATCGACCCGCAGCAGGCAGATCCATCCGAGATATTGTCGCAACGTCTGCATGCCGAAGTCGGCGCGGGCGGGCAGACCGGCGTCGGAGCAGTATCCACGCCATTCCTTCAGCAGAGACACGGGCAGACTGTTGTGGAAATTCATGTCCGGATCGATCTGGAAGTCGGACTTCGACAGTCCGCCACTCGGCTTCCCGCTGATTGGCGGTCGAACTCGATCCATCTCAACAATCCTGCTCGCAGCACCTGATCCGATTGTCATGGATTCTACCGGCAAGCAGCCGGAAAGGCGAATCCGGTGCGCAAGACCCCGTCTCCGGGATATGCCAAGAAGTCCCCGATGACGGGCATGCTGCCAGCGAAGGCTTCAGAGCTGTCGTTCAGAAATCGAACGCGATTGCCGCCACGCAGGTGAATGTCAGCCAGATCAGCACCAGCAAGGGCAGTCCCGCCTTCAGATAGTCACTGAACCGGTAATGTCCCGGGCCCATGACCAGCAGGTTGGTCTGATAGCCCATCGGGGTCGCGAAGGAACAGTTGGCACCGAACAGGGTGGCGTAGATGAAGGCCACCGGCGGGACACCCAGCTGGTCCGCCAGGCCGATGCCGATGGGCGTGAACAGCACGGCGGTGGCGTTGTTCGACAGCACGTTGGTGAAACAGGCAACCAGCAGGAAGAAGCTGGAGAGAATCACCAGCGGCGGCGCACCGTCCAGCACCGCCATCATCTGCTGCGCGACGTAGTCGGCACCGCCGGTGCCGTGCAGCGCGGTGCCCATGGCGAGTGCGGCCCAGACCAGCACGGCGACCCGCCGGTCCAGCGCGCGGCTGGCCTGATGGATGTTCAGGCAGCCGGTGGCCAGCATCAGCACGGCACCAGCCAGGGCCGCGACCACGATCGGCAGGATGCCGCTGGCCGCCGTCACCACGACTGCGCCGAAGATCAGGGCCGCCCGTTTCGCCAGCTCCCTTGCCGGCAGGTCATAGGCCGACCATTCTTGCAGGATGACATCGCGGTTGAACCGCAGCCTGTGCACGTCGCTGCGGTGCCCCAGGGTCAGCAACACGTCGCCCGCCTCCAGACGAATGTCATTCAGGCCCTGCCGGATCATGCGGCTGCGGCGCTGGATACCCAGGACCGTGCATCGGGTGCGGGTGTGAAAGACGATCTGTGCCAGATTGCGCCCGATCATCCGGCTGGCCGGCGCGACGATGACTTCGGCCAGCAGGAAATCCCGGTCCATCGGCGCGTCATCGCCTTCCGGCGGAGGCAGGTCGTCGCTGGCGTGCATGGCCTGCAGCAGGTCCGGTGTCCGTGCCATGGCCTCGGTGATCGACTTGCGCGTGGCGGCAATGATCAGTTCGTCGCCGACCTGCAGCTCGATCTCGTCGAACGGGGGCAGCATCTGCTCCTCCCGCCGCTGGATCAGGCGCACGGTGATGCCGGGCATGCTGGGGAACAGCCCCGCTCGCGGCTTCTCGCCCACCAGGGAGGAACCGTCACGGACATCGATCTGCGCAATGAACTGCCGACCCTCCACGCCGTGCGTCAGGGACTGGGCCAGGGTGGCACGGTCCGGCAGCAGGCGCGGTGCGACGAAGATGACGTAGATCATGCCGACAGCAGCCAGCACCACGCCGATGGCGGTGATATCGAAGAAGCCGATCTCCGGCTGGCCGGAGCGGACGGCGGCAGCGGAGACCAGCAGGTTGGTCGATGAACCGATCAGGGTCGTCATGCCGCCCAGGATGGCGGCATAGCTGAGCGGGATCATCAGGCCGCTGGCGCTGCGCCGCATCCGGTCGGCGATCACCACCATGATGGGGATGAAGATGACCACGACCGGCGTGTTGTTGAGGAAGCCGCTCAATACCGCGACAGCGACCAGCGCGGCGGCGACGGCCAGGAAGGGATGCTTCCGGCGCAGCGAGACCATCCGCCGCGCAGGATTGTCCAGCGCCCCGGTGCGGACAATCCCCTGACCCACCACCATCAGGGCGAGCACGGCTATCAGCGCCGGGTCCGCCAGTCCGGCCAGCAGGCTCACAGTGGTGATATCGGGCAGACCGGGCTGCGCCACCTGCGGCATGTGGAAGAACAGCGCCGACAGGAAGGCGACGACGCACAGGGACACCATCTCGATGGAGAACCGCTCCGTCGCATAGGCGACCACGGCCACGGCAATGATGCCGAAGACCAGCCACATCTGCAAAGTCGGCTCGATGGCCGCCATGGACCTGTTCTCCCTCCGGACGCCTGCGGTTCGGTGACCATAGCAGCCAGCGGCCAATATGGCGCAGGCCGGAGATGTTGCAATGCCTGTCTCCATGGCTTGCCCGCCGCATCGGGGAGGCGTATGAGGCGCGTATGAGCATCCCTCCCGAAGCATGGTCCTACTACGAGGCCACTGTGCGCCGACCTGACTTCGCGGACCTGCCTGACGGCGATGTCCAGGCCGAGGTCTGCATTGTCGGAGGTGGTCTGACCGGTGTCAGCGTCGCGCTGGAGCTGGCGGAGCAGGGTGTGGACGTCCGGCTGATCGATGCCGGGCGGATCGGTGGCGGTGCCAGCGGGCGCAACGGCGGGCAGATCAATACCGGGCTGGCACCGGGGGCCATCGGCCTGCTGGACCTGTGCGACCGGGAATCGGCACGGGCACTGTTCGACCTGTCGGAACAGGCGATCCGGCTGATCGACGCGCGGGTGGCGCAGTACCGTATCGACTGTGATCTGGCACGGGGATTCTTCGTCGGCGCGGTGAAGCCTTCGCGCATGAAGCCTCTGGTGGCGGAGCACGATGCCCTGCGGGACGTCTTTGGTCTGGACCGGCTGCATGTGCTTGACCGGGCCGAAGCCATCGACCTGACCGGTTCGGACCGGTTCCATGGGGGGCTGCTCGATCCGTCCGCCGGGCACCTGCACAGCCTGAAATACTGTCTCGGTCTTGCCCGCGCGGCGACAGCGGCGGGTGCGAAGCTGCATGAGAACGTGACCGCCACGGCCGTCGATTCCGAACGGGGTATCGTCACCACCGCTCAGGGCACGATCCGGGCCGAACATGTCGTCGTCGCCGCCAATGCCTATCTGGACGGGCTGCTGCCCGCGGTTGAACCGCGCGCGCTCGGGGTAGGCACCTGGGTCATGACCACCGAACCCCTGCCGATGGAGGTCAGGGAGCGGTTGCTGCCGGGCAATGAATGTGTCTGCGACGACAACAATGTCCTCGACTACTTCCGTTTCACGGCGGACAACCGGCTGCTTTTCGGGGGTGGTGTGAGCTATCTGGGGCGGGAGGACGGGCCGCAGGCTGCCGGGTTGCTGCGCCGTCGCATTGCCGTGACCTATCCTGAACTGGCCGAAGTGCCGGTGGGAGAAGTCTGGGGCGGCAAGGTCTCGATCACCCGCAACCGCCTGCCGGACCTGGGGCGTGTGGGGCGGCGGGTCTGGTATGCGCAGGGCTTCTCCGGCCAGGGTGTGGCGATCACGGGCATTGCCGGGAAGCTTATCGCGGAGGCGATCCG
>CAXBNO010000136.1:0-7688 GCA_963976775.1 uncultured Kordiimonadales bacterium | reverse complement strand
AGTTGCGCAGCACGCCCAGTGGCACGAAGCCGTTGCGGCGCTGGAAACTGATGACCGGATCGCGCACCTTCCGCGCTGCCGCCGCCTCCAGATAGGCTTCCGGTGTCGGGAACCGCTTCCGGTGCCGTGCGTAGGCGGGCATGCGGCCACCAAAGATGATGCCCTTCAGCTTCAGGCGGGTGGCGAGCCGCTTCCGCGCGACGTAGAGGCGCTGTCCGATGCGCTGGCCGCGCTGGGTCGGATCGACACAGACCTCCATGCCATAGAGCCAGTCACCGCCGGGATTGTGGTTGCTGGCCATGCCGTGGTTGGTGATCTCCGGCCAGGTATGCTTCGACATGGCGGTGGCTTCGTCGGTGATGAAGGTCGCGGCATAGCCGGTGACCTGCCCTGCATCCTCCACCACGAACTGGCCCTGCGGGAACGCTGTCATCGGCCCCATGACCGTTTCTGCCGGATAGCGAAGCTGCGGCGGATAGACCAGCGCGATCAGATCGGCGATGGCCTGCGCATCCTCGGGCCGTGCATTCCGGACGGCAAGGGGAGGCAATGTGCTTCGGGCAGTCATTCGGGGGTTCTTCTCCGGATTGATGCTGAAGTATGCCCTGAACCGCGTCCGCCGTCGCGCTCCACGGTAACGCTCTTGATCACGGCATGCACCGGCTGCCCCTCCGACAGGCCGAGACGCGC
Source organism: uncultured Kordiimonadales bacterium (assembly GCA_963976775.1). Taxonomy (GTDB): domain Bacteria; phylum Pseudomonadota; class Alphaproteobacteria; order Minwuiales; family Minwuiaceae; genus Minwuia. The sequence goes on along the minus strand of CAXBNO010000136.1, from coordinate 6,998 downwards.
GAGGGAGCGATGGGTGATGCGGGCGATCAGATGGTCCGCGCCACAGGCGATACGAACGTCCAGATAGGCCCCGTCGTCGCGCCGGATCGCGCTGATGGTGCCCGCGACGATGTTGTTGGCGCTGATGCCGGCTGGCGGCGCCGTCGCCAGCATGACGTCCCGTGCACGCACCCGGATGCGCACCTGCGCACCCTCCGGTCGGTCGATATGGGGAACCCAGAGACGGCCACCGGATATCTCTACCGCGCTGAGGTGGTGGTTCTGGTCGTGTTCGACAATCCGTCCCGCCAGCACCGACCCGGCCTCGAAACGCCCGGTCAGCGGAAACAGGTCGATACGGGATGTGATCGCATAGACCGTGTCACTGGCCGCAACGGTCCCGTGGTCCAGCACCACCATGTGATCCGCCAGCCGGGTGACCTCATCCAGGGCATGGCTGACGTAGACCATGGGGATGCGGGCCACGTCGCGCAACTGTTCCAGCATGCTCATGATTTCCTGACGCCGGTCCTGATCCAGGGCGGCCAGGGGTTCGTCCAGCAGCAGCAGGCGCGGCGCGGCGAGTACCGCACGGCCAAGCGCCACGCGCTGCCGCTCCCCGCCCGACAGGTTCACCGGCCTGCGCTGCAGCAGATGCCCGATACCGAGCAGCTCGACCAGCGGATCGAACGCGATGGCCGCGCTCCGCCCGCCAGCGCGCCGGGCACCAAAGGTCAGGTTGCGCTGCACATCCATGTGGGGAAACAGTCGGCTTTCCTGAAACACGTAGCCGATCTGCCGCCGTTCTGCCGCGATACTGGTGCCGTCTGCGGAATCGAACAGGGTTTCACCGTCGATCCGGACGTGACCACTGTCGGGGGTGATCAGGCCCGCCATGGCGGCGATGATGGTGGACTTGCCCGCGCCGGAGGGACCGAACAGCGCCGTGATGCCGGGTTCATCCACGCGGAAGCTGGCATTGACGCGGAAGTCGCCCAGATCGTGGCGTATGGCGATATCCAGGCTCATGAGCCGGAAAGGCTCCGTACCCGGCGGGCTGCGGCCTCGGACAGGATCAGACCGGCAAGCGCCAGGGCGATGGCGAGACCGGCCAGCCGGGCGGCGGCGGCTTCCCCGCCGGGGGACTGGATCGCGGTGTAGATGGCCAGTGGCAGGGTGCGGGTTTCACCGGGAATGTTGGAGACGAAGGTGATGATCGCACCGAACTCCCCCAGACTGGCGGCGAAGGCTGTGATCGCGCCCGCGATGATTCCCGGCATGGCCAGCGGCAGGGTGATGGAGAAGAAGCGGTCGAGCGGTCCCGCGCCCAGCGTGCGAGCAGCGGCGTCGAGTCCGGGGTCTATTGCCTCCATCGCCAGCCGGATGGCCCGGACCTGAAACGGAAAGCTGACGATCGCCGCCGCCAGCGCCGCGCCGGTCCATGAGAAAACGAAGCGAATGCCGAAGGTCTCCAGCAGCCAGCCGCCAACCGGTGCATTGGTGCCAAGGCTGACCAGCAGCAGATAGCCCATGACAACCGGCGGCAGGACCAACGGCAGATGGACGAGGCCGTCCAGCAGGACCCGACCGGGAAAGCGTGTACGGGCCAGCAGCCATGCGACAGCCACCGCAAAGGGCAGGGCACCCGCCACCGCAACCAGCGCGATGCGCAGGCTGAGCAACAGGGCCTCGATCTCCGCGTCAGTCATTGCGCGAAGCCAGCCGGAAACCGGCACTTTCGAAGGCCAGCCGCGCCGCGTCACTCCACAGGAACCGCATGAAGGCGCGGGTAGCCGCATTGTCGTGCCCGCTGACGATGCCGAACGGATACTCGATGCGGTCATGGGTATCGGGTGGCAGAACCTGCAGCAGGATCACGTCCGGTCCGCCCACCTGTACGTCGGTCAGGTAGGTCAGGCCCAATGGGGCCTCCCCCTTCGCCACCAGCGCCAGCGCAGCGCGGACGTCGGCGGCATAGGCAAGTCGCCTTTGAAGACCGTCCCACAGGCCCATCGCGATCAGGGCCTGGCGGGCGTAGATTCCCGCCGGAACATGCGCAGGATCGCCGATCACCAGCCGCTCCCCCTGACGCAGCGAATCGAGCGACCGCTCCAGCGTCGTCGAGAGGCTGAAGCGCTGCCGGTTGCCGATCAGCGCCAGGCTGTTGCGCACCGGCACGGCCACGCTGTCGGAGATGATCATGTCGCGGTCCCGCAGATAGGTCATCCAGGCGGTATTGGCCGAAGCGTAGATGTCGGCGGGTGCTCCGGCCTCGATCTGCCGGGCCAGCGTGGACGATGCCGCGAAGGAGAAGCGGACCCCGGTGTCATGTGCTTCCTCGAATGCCGCACCGACGCGCTGCATCACGTCGCTCAGGCTCGCCGCTGCGAACACGGTGATGCGCTGCCCGGCGGCGGCGGGGGAGGCCGTTGCCAGCAGGACGGAAACGAGGATGAAACCGAGCGCGCGCATGATGCGGTCATGTTTGTGGGCCGCCCGGCGGGGTGTCAATGTTCCTCCAAGTCGGCCAGCGCACTAGATTGACCCGAAGGTGTCTTGAGGGAGGCGTGAAACATGATCCGGACCGATCTGATGCAGCGGCTGGGCATGACCAGTCCGGTGATGCAGGCTCCGCTGGGAGGCGGCGGTGACACGCCCGCGATGACGGCGGCGGTAACCAATGCCGGTGGCATGGGTTTCATCGGTGCAGCCTACATGACACCGGAGGCCATCGGTGCGGCATCCGACGCCGTGCGGGAACGCACGAATGGTGCATTCGGCATCAACCTGTTCGCGCCGCAGCGACCGGCCCCGGAGGTCGATGGGCAGCCTGCCCTGGCCGCCGCCGCGCCGTTCTTTGCCGAACTGGGGCTTGATGCCCCGGCACTGCCACCGCGTGGCGACGATCCCTTCGAACGCCTGCTGCCTGCGGCGCTGGAGAGCGGGGCGCGGCTGTTCAGTTTCACCTTCGGGACCTTGCCGGAAGAGGCGATGCGGGCGCTGAAGGCGCGGGAGATGTTCATCATCGGCACGGCGACAACCGTGGCCGAGGCGGTGGCGCTGGAGGCGTCCGGAGTCGATGCCATCACTGCGCAGGGTGGAGAGGCCGGCGGCCATCGCGGCAGCTTCGACACCGACGGGCCGGGCGCGATGGTCGGCACCATGGCGCTGGTGCCGCAGATCGTCGATGCGGTGCAGGTGCCCGTCATTGCCTCCGGTGGCATCATGGATGGGCGCGGCATTGCGGCTGCCCTGATGCTGGGCGCGGCGGCAGTGCAGATGGGTACGGCTTTCCTGACCACAGCCGAAGGGGGCGTGCCCGAGGTGCAGAAGCAGGCCATCCTCGCTGCGGGCGACAATGATACAAGGATCACCCGCGCCTTCTCGGGTCGCCCGGCGCGCGGCATCGCCAACCGTTTCATGCAGACCGTGGACGCAGGCGGGGAGGGGGCGATACTGCCATTCCCGTTGCAGAATCAGCTTACGCGACCCATGCGGACCGCCGCCGGAAAGGCGGGTGATGCGGCCTTTCTTTCACTCTGGGCCGGACAGGGCACCCGGATGTCGCGGCGTCTCGGCACCGCACAACTCATGGCCGAACTGGACCGCGAAACCGATGCCGCACTGAAAAGGGCCTCAACCCTGCTCGGTTGAGGCCCTTTCAGTATTCCATATGGATGGACGACTGACCGGTCAGGCGCCGAAGTGCTCCAGCTCCCGATCCGCGTTCATGCGCTGCTGCAGGGCCGCGTTCTTCATGGCCTTCTGCAGCTTCTCGAACGCACGTACCTCGATCTGGCGGACGCGTTCGCGGCTGACGCCGTATTCCTGGCTCAGATCCTCCAGCGTCAGCGGATTGTCCTTCAGGCGACGTTCCTTCAGGATGTGGCGTTCCCGCTCGTTCAGGGTCTTCATGGCCCCTTCCAGCATGGCGCGGCGCTGGTCCAGTTCCTCCGCGTTGCCAAGGGTCGTTTCCTGGTCCTCGGATTCGTCGGTCAGCCAGTCGACCCACTCCTCGTCACCGTCGATGCGCAGGGGCGCATTCAGGGAGTGGTCGGGGGCGGCCAGGCGGCGGTTCATGTCGACCACTTCCTTCTCCGACACCTGCAGGCGGGTCGCGATCTTGGTCACCATGTCCGGGTGCAGGTCGCCATCCTCGATGGCCTGCAACTGGCCCTTCAGCTTGCGCAGGTTGAAGAACAGCTTCTTCTGCGCCGCCGTCGTACCCATCTTCACCAGTGACCAGGACCGCAGGATGTATTCCTGGATCGAGGCGCGAATCCACCACATGGCATAGGTGGCAAGGCGGAAGCCGCGTTCGGGGTCGAAGCGCTTCACCGCCTGCATCATGCCGACATTGCCTTCGGAGATCAGCTCCGCGATGGGGAGGCCGTAGCCGCGATAGCCCATCGCGATCTTCGCCACGAGGCGCAGGTGCGAGGTCACCATCTTGTGGGCGGCATTCATGTCCTCATGCTCAGTCCAGCGCTTGGCGAGCATGTATTCTTCCTCGGGTTCCAGCATCGGAAACTTGCGGATCTGATCCAGATACTGGCTGAGGCTTCCCTCCGGACTGATTGCCGGAATTACTGAACGTGCAGCCATTGTACTCACTCCCTCTCGCAGACGAGCCGACTGAAGCCCGGTCTTCCAGCAAACGGTGGAGCCGGATTGCAACAACATCATTCAGTCAACCGATTGTGGCCGGAATTTGACCCCCATGTGGCGGGGAAAATCACCTCCGGGCACCATGCTCATATGGTCACCGGATCGGTTTCGTTCAAGTTGTTTACAATTATTCTACGTTTGCCCGCAGCGTCTGGATCAATGCTTCCATGTCGGCGGGTGGTGGCGCTTCGAAGGTCAGATCCTCGCCCGTGACGGGATGCGCGAAGCCCAACCGTGTCGCATGCAGGGCCTGCCGGGGAAACCCGGCCACGGCCTCCGCCGCCGCCTCCGACATCTGAGCCAGTCGCTTGCGCCGCATGCGCCCGTATGTCGGATCGCCGATCACCGGATGCCCCACCAGCCGATAATGGGTGACGGCATGGCGACCGCCGTGCTCCAGCACCTTCATCCGCTTGCGGTCGCGGTCGTCACGCCCGATGCGGGCCTCGATGGTGCCGCGGCTGGTTGCCGGTCTGCCCCGGACAACCGCCAGATAGGCCCGGTCGATGTCATGCGCCTCGAACAGGGCGGCCAGTCCGCGATGCGCCATGTCTGTCTTGGCCGCAACCATCACGCCGGAGGTATCCTTGTCCAGTCGATGCACGATGCCGGGACGGCGCACGCCACCGATGCCCGAGAGGCTGTCGCCGCAATGGCCGATCAGGGCGTTGACCAGCGTCCCGTCCGCATTTCCCGCTGCCGGGTGCACCACCATGCCGGCAGGCTTGTCGAGCACGATCAGATGCGCGTCCTCATGCAGGATATGCAGTGGAATGGCTTGCCCCAGCGGCACCGGATCGACCGGGGCGTCCGGCGCGACGATCAGCGTCTCGCCCGGTTTGACCCGGTAGGACGCGTCCACTATCGTCCGGCCATCCGCCGTGACGCGTCCCTGTTCGATCAGGGCTTTCAGGCGGCTCCGCGACATGTCGGGCAGGGTCGCCGCCAGCAGGCGGTCGATCCGGTCGCCCGCCGCGCCGTCGGTCACGGTGATTGTCTCTTTATCGGGTTGCAGCATGTCAGAGCCGGATCAGCCGAATTTCAGGGTGCTAAAGATCGTCGTCATCGTCCTGGGAATCGCGATTCTGGCGATGACCGGAATCATCATCGTAACCGCGATCAACCGCATGGGCGACAGCGTGGTTGTCGAGGAACCGCCGGTTCCGTCGATCCCGTCCCCGACGGTGCAGGAATCGATCTCCATCGCGCCCGAAGGCGAGACCTGGACCAGCGTGCTGCTGCCGGGTGCCGAAGCGGAGGTCATTGAAAGCGCTGTCGAGAGTGGTGTCCTGCGCGTCGTCACCCGTGGCGCCGATGGAACGGTGCTGATCCATCTGATCGACGTACGCACCGGTCGCAAGATCGGCGAGGTGTCAGCGCGGTGACGGACCGGTCCCTGATTCTGCCAATCACATGCGGGGGACGGATCATCGCCCATCTGCATGACTGCTTTCCGGAAGAAGGCTGCGGGCTGATCGTCGGGCGCGAAACCGGCGACGGCTGGTTGGTGACGGAGGTTGTTCCCAGTCCCAACCTGGCGGAGGTCAGAGACCGGACATTCGAGATCGATCCGGGTCTGCGGCTGCGGACACAACGCACCGCGCGGCAACGCGGCGATGCCGTTCTGGGGCATTACCACTCCCACCCCTATGGTGATCCGGTGCCCTCGGAGACGGACATGCGACGGGCAGCAGATGAGCCGGAGTTGCTCTGGGTGGTGGTCGGCATGCGCTGGGGCGGTACCCAGGGGCTGGCGGCATGGCAGCGGGATGCCGGGTCAGTGACCATGAAACGCGTGATGGTGGACGTCATCGAGGGAGCAGGGCAGTCATGAATTTCGGATCCGACAACTGGGCGGCTGTTCATCCGGCGGTGCTGGCCGCCATGGCGGCGGCGAACCAGGGTTTTGCACCCGCCTACGGCAATGATCCATGGACAGAGGAGCTGACGAAGACCTTCAGCGCCCTGTTCGAGCGCGAGGTCGCGGTCTTTCCCGTCGCGACGGGTACGGCGGCGAACAGCCTGTCCCTCAGCCTGCTGACACCACCGACCGGCGTGGTGTTCTGCCACTCGCATGCCCACGTCTACGAGGACGAATGCGGTGCGCCCGAGTTCTACACCGGCGGCGCAAAACTGTTTCCCCTGCCGGGGGAGGAGGGACGCATCAGCGTGGAGGCGCTGCAGACCGGCCTGAACCGCTTCGTGCCCGGTTTCGAACATCACCAGCAACCGGCATCGCTGAGCCTGACTCAGGCGACCGAGGCGGGCACCATCTACAGCATCGACCAGATCAGGGCGCTGGCGGACCTGGCGCACGCGAACGGCTGCAAGGTCCACATGGACGGCGCGCG
>CAXBNO010000135.1:0-7695 GCA_963976775.1 uncultured Kordiimonadales bacterium | reverse complement strand
ATGGAGGCCAGCAACCATGTCGGCAAGATCATGCTGACGGTCGGGTGACGCGCCCCGCTTGAATCCGGCGCGCAAAACGTCTAATTCGTGCGCATGAGCTTCATGACCGCTGATGTGCACGCAACCGGATATGTGATGCAGGCGCGGTACCCCTGACAGTCTGAACGGGAGAATACAGTGGCATTACCTCTGATGCCGAAGGCCACCGCCGTATGGCTGATCGACAACACGACACTTTCATTTCGCCAGATCGCTGAATTCTGCGGCCTGCATCCGCTGGCCATTCAGGGCATGGCGGATGGTGAGGTGGACCAGAACATCGTCGGTCTGGACCCCGTGGCCAACAGCCAGTTGACGCGCGCCGAGATCGAGCGTTGCGAGAAGGACGCCAACGCCAATCTGGTGCTGCGGGAATCCGCGATTCCGATCCAGCGCCAGAAGAAGGGCGCGCGCTACACACCCGTGTCCAAGCGCCAGGACCGACCGGCGGCGATCGCCTGGATCCTGCGCCACCACCCGGAACTGACGGATGCGCAGATCCGGCGCCTGCTGGGCACCACGAAGGACACGATCAACAAGATCCGTGAACGCACCCACTGGAACATGACCAACATCAAGCCGACCGATCCGGTGAGCCTGGGCATCTGTACCCAGACGGAGCTTGCCGCGCTGGTGTCGGAGGCTGCGGATCGCCGTCGCAAGATGGTCGCCGAGAAGCCGGACCTGATCCCGGAAACCCATGTGGAACATGCCGCGCCTTCGGCGGCAGGTCGACTTTCTGCAGAGGCCGCGATTGCCTCCGCGGCGCTGGGCATCGGCAAGCCGAAGGAAGAGAGCGACAAGGAAGACGTGCCGACCGTCGATTCCGTCTTCGGCAAGAGCGACGGCTGATCTGTCTGATCGGCGTTCGCCGCTACCAGACCATTTCGATCCGGCAGGGTGATTGCACGACAGCGATTTGTTGGCTGCTGTCTTCCCCCCTTGCGGGGGAAGTGGCCGCGCAGCGGTCGATGGGGGGTGAAGCCGCAGGCTGCCGCATCGTGCATGCATCATCGCTGTTCGGCTGCGCCGATTCACCCCCATCCCGGCATTCCCCGTCGAGGGGGAAGGGGGGTACCGCTCCAACCGTCATGTCAGATCGGCATTCCGGCAAGTCCCTTCAGCGCGACGTCGTCGTCGGTCACCTGGCATATGCTGACATCGCGAAGCCAGTCCTGCATGGGACCGGGCAGGTGAAAGGCTGATACCAGCGTTGCCGTCGGCAACAGCGGAAACAGCCGCTTCGCCAGCCCGCCGACGACGATCACGCCGCCCGTCGCGCCCGTCGTCAGTGCAGCCGTCGCCACGAAACGGGCGAACAAGTGGGCATAGAGCTGGCCCAGCCGCAACGCCGGCGGCGTCGCCTGTCGCAGGAATTCGATGATTTCCGGTGCTGTCCTTGTCCCATCACGGAAGCCCGCGACCCGGCATAGCTGTGGCAGTCCGGTGCCGGAAAGCAGGGCCTCCGCGCTGAACGGTACATCGGTCTTCAGTAGGCCGCGGGTGGAGAGCAGCCCATGGCCGATCTCCGTCGCTATTGCAATCGGGCTGCCCGACCGATCCGGAACCAGCAGGCTCCCCCCGATCCCCGTCCCGACCCCGATGGTCAGCACCGGGCGATCGTGATTCGGCAACCTGTCGGAGGCCAGCGGCAGGGGATCGCAGTAGCGGGTGCCCATTGCAGCCGCCTGCAGATCATTCAGCAGCCGAACCTCGCCTCCGGCAGCCAGGTCACGCAGCATCGCCAGGTCGAACTGCCAGGGTCCATTGACCAGCCGACCGGCACCACCACTCACCGGCCCGGCAATGGCGATCGCAACCGTAGCGACGTTCGGAAGGCCGTTCGCCAAAAGATAGGCCCGGGCCGCCTCCGCGAAGCCACCGTGGTCGGCGGTCCGCAACTTCTGGACGCGGGAGAGCGTGCCCTGTCCGTCGACGAGGCCGAAGCGGGCGTGCGTGCCACCGATATCCGCGATCAGTCGCATTGAAACCGCCCTTTCCTCAGCCCGGAACCGCGCGCAGCAACTGGCTCAGGTCGCTCAGGAACCGGCTGCTCCAGCGGGAAACGTCCAGGTCGTGAACCACTTTCATCAGCGCCATGTGGCGGCGCTTGCGTTCCTTCAGCGGCATCTGCAGCGCGGTCTGCAGTGCAATGGCCGACTCGTCGATGTTGTAGGGATTGATCAGCAGGGCCTCGTCCATGTACTCGGCCGCACCGGCAAAGCGCGACAGGACAGGCATGCCGGGATCGTCCGGGTCCTGTGCCGCGACATACTCATGCGCCACCAGGTTCATGCCGTCGCGGAGCGGCGTGATCAGCGCGGCGCGGCTGGCACGGTACAGCGCGGCCAGGGTTTCGCGCGGGAACTGGCGATTGATGTAGCGGATCGGTGTCCAGTCGAAGTCGCTGAACTTGCTGTTGATCTCTCCACTGAGCGAGTCCAGGCGCTCGTGCAGATCGACATAGGCATCGACCGCACCGCGCGATGTCGGGGCGATCTGCATGAAGATCATGGCACCACGGTTTTCCGGATAGAGTTCGAACAGGCGGCGCACCGACTCCATCCGTTCCGGCAAGCCCTTGGAGTAATCCATCCGGTCAACGCCAATGACCTGTGACCGGTTCAGGTTGCGCTGTCGGATGCGATTGACGATCTCCGCCGCGTTGGGGGTGCGCGCCATCGCGGCAAACCGGTCGGCATCAATGCCGATGGGGTAGGACTTGACCCGGGTGGAGCGCCCGAAGGCAGTTACATATTCGCCGTCGGATTCCGTTTCGCTCTCCAGTTGCTGCACCTGCTGGATCAGATGCATCCGGTCGGTTTCGGTCTGGAACCCGATCACGTCGTAGGCGAACAGGGCACGGACAAGCCAGCTTACCTCCGGCACCGCCGCCAGGATGCTGGGTGGCGGCAGGGGGATGTGCTGGAAATAGCCGATGGGGTTGCCACAGCCCGTCGCCCGCAGCTCCGCCGCCAGCGGGATCAGGTGATAGTCATGGATCCAGATGCGGTCATCCGGTCGCAGGATCGACGCGATCTTCATGGCGAGACGCCGGTTCACGGCGCCATACACGCGCGCGTGGTTGGTGGTGTAATCGACGAGATCCAGACGGTAGTGAAACGCGGGCCAGAGCACCCGGTTGGCGAAGCCGAGATAGTATCCCTCATGCTCCTCCGGGGTCAGGGATGTGGTCAGCAGGGTCAGATTGCCTGACTTTTGCTGGTTCCAGCTCACGGGTTGCAACGGGTCCGACTCCACCCGGCCATCCCAGCCGATCCAGACACCGCCATTGGCCTCCAGCGCTTCACCCAGCGCCACGGCAAGGCCACCGGCACCCGGACCGGCAGCCGGGTCCTGCACACGGTTCGAAACGACGATCAGGCGGCTCATATCCGGGTCTCCCATCCCTTGCTCAGCAGCCGGGCGCAATTGATGATACCGACCATCGAATAGGTCTGGGCGAAGTTGCCCCAGAGTTCGCCCGTTTCCGGGTGCGTATCCTCCGACAGCAGGCCGAGCGGATTGCGCAGGGCCAGCATCGCCTCGAAGGTTTCCCGTGCCTTGTCGATCCGGCCGATCCTGGCCAGCGCCTCGATGCGCCAGAAGGCGCAGATGTTGAATGACACCTCCGGCGCACCGAAATCGTCGGCGGCTTCATAGCGGCGCATGTGCGGGCCATCCGTCAATGCTTCCTCCAGCCGTTCGACGGTCGAGACGAAGCGCGGATCCATCGGGTCGATCAGGCCGACTTCCGCCATCAGCAGGACCGATGCGTCCAGGTCACGTCCGCCGAAACTCTCCGCGAAGGCCTGGCGTTCCTCGCTCCAGGACTCGGTCAGGATGCGGTCCCGGATGATCGTCGCGCGGTCGGCCCAGAAGGTCCCGCGATCGGGCCGCCCGATCTCGGTCGCGATCTTGGCCAGACGGTCGCAGGCGGCCCAGCACATCAGCGCCGATGAGGTATGGACCCGCGCCCGTGTCCGCAATTCCCACATGCCGGCATCGGGCTTGTCATGGAAGTGGAAGGCCTGCTCTCCGACCTTTTCCAGCCGTTCGAAATCGTCGATGTCGGCGGGGCGCAGCAGTCGCTTGTCGAAGAAGGCCTGCGCTGCCCCCAGCACGACATTGCCGAAGACATCGTACTGGAAGTGCTCATGCGCCTGATTGCCGACACGTACCGGACCCATGCCGCGATAGCCGGGAATCTCCGCGATGATCCGTTCGCTGATCTGAGCCTCCAGCCCGATGCCGTAGACGGGCTGCATGTGCCCGCCGTCGGCATCGACCACGACATTGCGCAGCCAGCGCAGGTAGTCCTCCATGGTGCCGACCTCGGCCAGCGTATTGAGTGCGCGGACGACGAAGAAGGCATCGCGCAGCCAGCAGAAGCGATAGTCCCAGTTTCGCCCCGACCCGGCTGATTCCGGAATGCTGGTCGTCAGCGCGGCGACGATGGCGCCCGTTTCCTCGAACACACAGAGCTTCAGGGTGATGGCGGAGCGGATCACCGCCTCCTGCCATTCCAGCGGCAGGGCGAGGCGGCGGGTCCAGTGCCGCCAGTAGTCCGCCGTCTTCTCCTCGAACCCGGCGGCGGTTTCGGTGACACCGGACGTCAGCGTCTCGTCCGGACCCAGGATCATGTCGAGCGGCTGGTCGAGCAGGAATGCGGTTTCCTTCAGCACGTAATCGACCGGCGCGCTGGTGGTGAAACGCATGGTGTAATGGTCGCTGACATAGCGAATGTGATTGCTGCCGTGGGTCATGGACGGTGCCTTCGTGCCCCAGCCGTGCGTGGGCCGCAGCCGGACGCGGATGCGGGGGAACCCGTTGATCGGCCGCAACCGGCGCACCAGGGTGAGGGGGCGGAACATGCGACCCCGGGCAGAGAAGCGTGGAGAAGTCGGTGATCTCCACGCCCCGGCCACTGGCGTCGAACAGACGCGTCCGCAGGATCGCGGTGTTGGGATCGTAGGCCTGTTCGGCGTGGTCAAAGTCTTCGACATCGATCACGAAGCTGCCGTTCGGCCTGTCCTTGCCGTCGCTCAACAGGGCATGGAACACCGGCTCGCTGTCATAGCGCGGCAGGCAGCACCAGACGACCGCACCCCTGTCGTCCACCAGCGCGCTGAAGGCGGAATTGCCGATGACCCCAAGGTTCAGTGATGGCAACCGGAGTGCCGCATTCTGGCTTGTCATTGATCATCCTTCATCGTTTCAACGGCCCTTGCGAGCAGGTGGCGCACGGCGTCGGGGTTGGCGAGGCGTGAAGGCGCGACGGTATCACCCTCACCGACCTTGATGGCTGAACCGCCGAGTTGCAAAGCCATGGCAAAGGCATCCTCGTCGGTCCGGTCGTCACCGATCATCAGCGGCGTGCGATCACGAAAGGGCATGCGTTGCATCAGACGTTGCAGCACCGCCCCCTTGTGCATCCCGGGGCGGCGCACCTCATAGACCATCTTGCCGTGGATCAGCTCCAGATCGCGGCTTGCGGCCAGCGCGGCCCGCAGCGCCTGGCCGACCCGTTCCTCCGCCTCCGGCACCGCCCGGAAATGGACGGCAATGGCCTGTCCCTTGTCCTCGATGCGCAGTGCCGGTGCCTCGCTGCCCAGTGCCTTGCAGAGGGTGCGGATTCCGGCCAGTTCCTCCGGCGTCTCCAGACATTCCAGCGCGCCATCCGCCATCCGGATTTCCGCACCGTGGACTCCGCCAACAGTTGCCTCCAGGGGCGCGAGCATCCGATCAATGTCGGCAACGGTGCGACCGCTCAGGATGGCAACCGCGCCGTCCAGGTCGACAGCCAGTCGTTGCAGCAGTGGCACGAGACCCTGCGGCGGGTGAGCGGCCTCCGGCGTTGCGGCCAGATCGACCAGGGTTCCGTCGTAGTCCAGGAACAACGCGGTCTGTCGTCTGACGATCATCTCTGCTCCGGCCCGAATGCTGCTCGACCAGTCGCCACGATAGGGGGGGTGCCCGCATTGCGTCCACCGGATGTTTCCTATGCCGGCGTGGTGCAGACGCACGACCTCCGCAATGCCCGCTCGCGGATTCTCCGGCTTGTCCTCATCTGCACAATCACTGTCTCGCACCCGTTCGCTCCCCTTCATGACCGTCCTGCCCTTGTCGCCGGAACGGATCGGCGTATAAGGGGAGCATGTGGGCAAGGCCGGTCACAACCGCCAAGGCGGCAATCCTCATGAGCTTGCTGCTCATCAGCACCACGGCTGCGTTCGCGCAGGATGTGAAGCTGTTCCGTATCGGCACCGGATCGACCGCCGGAACCTACTATCCCATCGGCGCACTCATTGCCTCGGCCATCTCGCGACCGCCCGGCAGCGCGCCCTGTGGCGAGGGCGGTGCCTGTGGTGTCGACAATCTGATCGCCACCGCCGTGACCAGCCGCGGTTCGTTCGACAATATCGAGGGGCTGGTTTCAGGCCGCTTCGACTCGGCGCTGTCACAGGCCGACATCGCCGCCTGGGCCTATCGCGGCGACCATGTCTTCACGGGCAAGAAGGCCTATCCGCAGCTGCGTGCGATTGCCAATCTCTATCCGGAGCATGTGCATCTGGTGGTGCGACGCGACCTGGGCATTCTCTCGGTGTCCGATCTGCGGGGCAAGCGGGTGGCGATCGACCGTCCCGGGTCCGGCACCCGGATCAACACGCTGCTGATCATGAATGCCTACGGTATCGAGCCGACGGATTTCGAAGCGATCGAACTGGGACCGGAGGCGGCGATCACGGCCCTGCTGGAAGGGGAGGTCGATGCCGCGTTCTTTGTTGTCGGCTACCCGTCCCTGGCCGTCACCGAACTCGCGGAAACCGGTCGTTTCTCCATCGCCCCCATATCCGGGGTCGCGGCAAACCAGCTGATCCTGACCAACCGCTTCTACACCGCAGGCGCCGTGCCGCTGGGTGTCTATCATGGTGTCGGCACCACCCCGACGCTTCTGGTCGGGGCACAATGGATCGTGCAGCAGGACGCCGATGAGGAGCTGATCTATCAGATCACCCGGGCATTCTGGGCTGACAGCAACCGCGAGCTGCTCAATTCCGGCCACGTCAAGGGACGCCAGATCCGGTTGCAGACAGCGCTGGACGGCCTGACCGTGCCGCTGCATCCGGGGGCGCGGCGGTTCTATGAGGAGGTCGGACTGATCGAACCGCCAGTCGTCACCGAAGAACCGGTTGCGGATGCCGAAGCTGACGCCGGGGATGCTGCTGCGAACGCATCGGAGCGGGGAACGACCGTCACCGACTGATGACCCTTGCGGCCTGATCCGCAAGCCCCCAGAGTCACCACCAATCGTGACTGGAGGGGCAACATGTTCGACCTGATCGGGGAAAGCGCAGGCGCGCTGCCCATTCATCTGGTATCCGCCGGAAAGCTGACTGTCTGGCTGGAGGCGCAACAGCTGAACTGGCGCAACTGGCTCGCGGGCCGGCTGGAAGGCATGAAAGCCGGCGCGGCCCTGATGTTGCCCGGAGATGATGGTACACCGAGTGCAGTGCTCGCCGTTGTTGGTGACAAGCCGGACATGTGGAGCGTTGCGGGACTGCAGGGCCGACTGCCCGCCGACCGTTTCATGCTCGACCTGACAGCGCTCGATTGCGCGGACCCTGCAGCCCTGGCACATGACCTGGTGCTCGG